>CAJWTF010000032.1 GCA_913046825.1 uncultured Rickettsiales bacterium
TGTTGAGGGATAGAATTACAGAATGGCGATAATCTCTCACTTTGCAATTTGGAGACCATACAAATACTCGCACATCCGATGTAGCGTGATATCGAGAAATATAGTTTCAAGGCCACGCCCCTGAACCGGTAGAACGAAGAATGCGGCGGAAGCACCCGATCTAACATTTTCCAATGCTAAGTCGAAGTCGTTCAGAGCGTCATTCGTCTCGTCTAAATACTCGCGGACGGGTCGATCGCGAATTTGTTCATCAATCATCGGCTCATATCTTTTACAACTCCGCTCGCCTGCAAAGAGACCTTAACTCCCTACTCTGGTAATGACAATTACTCCGCCGGTTTGCCGGCCGGATGCTGGATTAGACGGGCATAAATATCGCGGACAGCTAACGCTTTCTCTTTGACCAAAAGTCTCAAAACGTCAAACGTCTCCACCTCAGCCACGCGGCATAGCGCATTCGCTTGCCCCGCCGGCGGTTGCCCCTCTTCCAGGCGTTCAGGGCCGATTAGTCGGATAATCGATTGCAGACCTTGCCATAGTTTGAGCGCGGACATCAAAACAGCGGCGTCATCGGAGGAAAGTGCGTTTGCGGTCGATATTTTCCGCAGCGCTTCCATTGTCGTCGGCGACAGCACAGTCGGATCGTCCGAGCCGAGGCAGAGTTGGAAATTCTGTGCGATGAATTCGATGTCCACCAAGCCTCCACGATGATGCTTAATATCCCAAATTGATTCCCCTCGATGTTCGCCTGCCATGCGGCTTCGCATATGATCGACCTCGCAAATGAGCTTGTTGGCATCGCGCGGCATGGTCAGCAAATCGTGGATTCCGGCAAAAATCTGCGCTTGCAGCTCCGTTGGACCGGAAATCGGTCTCGCCCGGGTGAGAGCCATAAACTCCCAGGTCCAAGCGGAACCCTTGAGGTAATCGAAATACCCGTCCAAGCGGACGGCGATAGGGCCCTTGTTTCCGGATGGCCGGAGGCGAAGATCAATTTCATAGAGCTTGCCTTCGCCCGTCGGGGCGCTGATAGCGCTGACGATCCGTTGTGCGAGACGCATGAAGTAGACGCTCGGCGCTAATGGCTTTTTACCATCCGATGCGTCCACGTCGTCGGCATGGTCGTAGAGGAACACAAGGTCGAGGTCCGAGCCATGCATCAGTTCCCGCCCGCCAAGCTTTCCATAGGCGATGGCCGACATACCCGCACCGGCGATCCGTCCGTGTTGTGCGGCGAATTCATCCTCGACCGCGGGGACCAAGACACGGATGACCGTCTCCGCGACCGATGTTAGGGCGAGGCCGGCGGCAATGCCGTCGGTGATTCCTCTTAAGACCTGGATGCCGATCCTGAATTTATGATCGTTGGTCCACCGCCGGGTGATATCGAGAATATGCTCGAAATGATCCGCTTCCTTGAGCGCTTCCTGCAGGTCCTTTTCCATGGTCTCGCCGTCTTCGATCGGGCGGTCGAATTCGTCCGATAGGACGTAATCGAGCAAATGTGGATTCCGGCTTAGCCAATCAGCCAGCAGCGGTGCGTTACCCATGACCATTGCCACCAGGTCGAGGAGATTGGGATTTGCGTGGAGCAGCGAGAGTAATTGCACTCCAGCGGGTAGACGACTGAGGAATTCGTCGAATTTGGCGAAGGCGAAATCCGGATTGGCGGTGCTCGCAAGCGCATGCAGGAGCTGTGGCATGAGTTCTGTCAGCAGTTGGCGAGACCGTTCGCTGCGGGTTGCCCGGTAGCGCCCATGATGCCAAATGCGGACGGTATTGAAGACTTTCGACGGGTCGGTATAACCCATCCCCTCAAGTGTCGCTTGTGTGTCTGGATGAAGTTCATTGCCCGTGAAGACGAGCGAACCTTTCCCACCTAAGTCTTCGGAATCACCGAATAGATTGCCATAGTGCTGCTCCACACAATGTAACCGGTCCAAGAGCGCTTTTCCGAAGGAAGCGGTGTCGTCAAAGCCTGAAAAGATGGCGATCTCCTCGACCTTGTCGTCGGTCTTTGGCATCTCGTGGGTTTGCTTGTCGTCCAACATTTGCAGGCGATGTTCGATGCGGCGAAGAAATCTGTACGCTTCCTTGAGTTGGCCCGCTGTCTCCGCCGCTACGCGGCCATGCTCAACCAAGTTGTCCAACACGCCGTATAGTTCGCGTCCGCGAAGTTCAGGATTCCGCCCGCCCCAGATCAGTTGCTGGGTTTGGGCGAAGAATTCGATTTCGCGAATGCCGCCCCGGCCGAGTTTTATGTTATGGCCATTGACGGCTAGGGTATGACCACCCCGATGGGCATTGATCTGCCGTTTGACGGAATGAATGTCCTGTATGGCTGCAAAATCGAGGTTTTTTCGCCATATGAATGGCCGCAGATGATGTAGGAAATCCTCGCCGAGTTCTATGTCGCCTGCGACAGGTCGCGCTCGGATCATCGCCATGCGTTCCCAGTTTTGGCCAACGCTTTCGTAATAGGTCTCAGCGGCGATGGTTGAGATGGCGACCGGCGTTGTGCCGGGGTCTGGCCGCAACCGCAAATCTGTCCGGTGAACGTATCCGTCCCCTGTGCGTTCCTCCATGATGCGCACCAGATCTTGTGTCGCCCGCACAAATGCCAGCCCGAGGGCCTCTTTGTCTTCAACTTCGACCTTGTCCGGGTCATAGAGCACGATCAAATCGACGTCGCTGGAATAATTCAGCTCGTACGCGCCCAGCTTGCCAAGGGCGAGCACGACATAGCCCGATCCGACTTCCGGATCATCTTCGTTGACTAGGGCGAGACGTCCGGCTTTAGCGTGCATGCGCAAGACGTGGCGTACACCAAGGGAGAGAGACTCGCCAGCAAAGGTACTGAGCGCCCGCATAACCTTGTCGACGTCCCATACCTCGGAAATATCACCGACGGCGATTGTTAGGGCTGCGTTCCGCTTGGCTTCACGCAGAAAGCTCATCAACTTATTGGTATCGTCTTCCGCGTTCATCGAATTCTTCAACGCCAATACGATCCTATCAAATGCGGCGTCGGGGCCTTTCGCCAGTAATTCACATGCGAAGACGGCGTCCCTTTGCAGGCACTGGGCTAGGAATGGGCTGTTCCCAGCCAATGCGTATAATAGTTTTTTGCCCGCCAGGTCATTGACGATAGAGTTGCAAAAAACGGCATTGGAAGAGTTTGACGTCCAGCGATCGATCGTGCGTTCAGCGTGACCCGGGTGGGTCGCATTCGGAAGGCGATTTGGGTCGAAGGAAAAGAGCATGAATTGCGCTAGCTTTCGATCTAAGAGTTATGAATATAGGGCAATAACGCTATGATGGAGTTGGACCGAATGGATTTTTCAAAGACGTGATCAGACGTACATCGATTATTGCCATTGAATTGCTTGCGGGTTTGTTGGGCATTGCAATTCTCCTTTTTGCTCTTTTGTGCTGGCGATTGAGCGCGGGCCCGATGTCGTTGGCTTTCGCGACCCAATATATCGAACGGGCGGTGAGCCTCGAAGAATCTGGCGTCGAAGTCAAAATCGAGGAGACGGCGCTCGTCTGGGCCGGTTGGGATAATGCATTCGATATCCGCGTCAACAATGCCACGGTCCTGGGGAGTGGCGGGAAAGTTTTGGCTTCATTGCCCGAAGTTTCCGTAGGATTTTCCATCTCAGCTTTATTCCGCGGCTTAATTGCACCAAATCGCCTTGAAGTCCACGGTCTGAGCGCGACGGTTGAGCGGGGCGGGGACGGTAAGTTCGTATTAGGCTTCTTCGCTCGTTCCGATAGTGTGGCTGATAAAGAGTTCGTAAATCGAATACCGGCCTATATTACCCTGCTATCCAAACCCGGAGATCCGTCTTCCGTCTTCGGTTATCTGGATAGTGTCCAAATTTCAGATGTTGATATCCGATATTTGGACCGCCCGAATGGCGGGGAATGGCATTCCCCCGATAGTGATATCGAATTGTTGCGGGGGGACGAGGGGATGGAAGCGATTGCGTCGATGGCGCTCGACTTCGGAGATCGCTCCACGCAGTTGAGAGCGCACGCTGTATTTGCGCCGGAACGTCCGGTCGTCGATATCGGTATTGAATTCGATAAGTTGTTTCCATCAGATTTCGCGGAACGGATCGCCCAGCTGCGGCAATTCGAAAAAATAAATCTTCCGTTATCGGGCCAGATTCGCGTGTTAGCGCAGCATTCGGGCACGGTCAATTCCGTCGCTTTCGATGTAAAGGGTGCCGGCGGATCCGTCGCCGGCAATGTCATTTTCGATGCCAATCAGGATTATGACGTGACGATGAATATCGCTGGACTGCGGGCAACGACATTAGCGAATTTGTTGCCACAAGTGTCGGCGATGGGGCAACTCGATACGCTGCTGGACGTTCGAGCCTCCGGTCGTATCGGGCCTGGCGGTAAGGTACGGCGTCTCGAAGTAGAGACCCGTGCGGGCGCTGGAACGTTTCGGCTCGAAAAAGTTCTTCCCGAGCCATTAGAATTTGAGAGTTTCACCTTTAAGGCCAACATTAGGAATGGTTTCGATGGGGCCAGCATAAAGAGCGGATCGGTGGATTTCGGCGGACCCAAACTTGCATTCGAGATTTCTGCGAACCGTATCGGGGACATTATGCGTGCCCGAATCGATGCGAAACTGCGCGACTTGGAAATGGCGGAGTTATCACGCTATTGGCCGGTCAATATAGGCACCTCCGCGCGACGATGGACGACCCAGAACATTCGCACCGGCAAAGTCGATGAAGGTAAATTAGGCTTGGTCTTGGAATTACCGGTCGACAATCTGCTTAATCCTATAATTCAATCGACAACCGGCACGCTCGAATATAGTGGCTTGGATGTTAGTTATTTCGAAGCCTTTCCCAAAGTGACCGGCGTCGTCGGAACTGCGACGTTTTCCGGTGACCGTTTCGATTTGGATATCTTGCGGGGCAATTTACAAGACATCACCTTGGACCACGGTGTTGTGCATATGACGCAATTGGATACGGATCGAGAGCAGATCGCTATTGACCTGGTGGTCAGGGGACCTCTGGTCACGGCACTTGAATTGGTCAATCTAAAACCGCTTGGTCTCGTGGGGGAAGTCGGCATCAATCCGGCGACGGTGGATGGTGAAATGGCTGCTCGATTGGGGTTGCACTTTCCGTTGCGAGACGACGTTCGGCTTTCCGATGTGCAAGTTTCAGGCGCCGCGAACATGCGGGGAGTGCAAATGAAGCCGGGGCCATCTGGTTTCGTGGTGGAGAATTCCGATCTTGAATTGAAACTCTCTAATTCGACTTTAAAGGTCGCCGGTCAGGTGCAGCTGAACGGTGTGCCGTTATCCCTGGATTGGCACAAAATTTTCGTATCAGGACAAGGTTTTCGGAGCCGTTACATTTTGAGTGGCGATCTTGACGTTGATGCCCTCGAACGTTTGGGTTTGCCGAAACTGCCCTTCATTGGTGGTGTTTCCGAGACGAATTTTATCCTGACGCAGTTCGGCGATGGGCGCAGCGAAGTTTTGGTGTCGGGAGATCTCAGTCAGGCGGTAATTGCTATTCCCCACGTTGGCTGGTTGAAACCGGCCGGCCGGCCCGGCAACTTTCGCATGGGGGTGATGGTGGCCGCGGACGGCGCATATCAGGTCGACAACTTGACCGTCACGGCGGGCGATTTAGAGATCGTTGGCAAGGCAGGGTTTGGCGGTGCGCCGGGACAGAAATGGCAAGCTGATTTCGCGAAGTTTAGGATTGGCAAGACGGATGTAACTGGATCGGTCATCCAATTGTCGGAGGGTCAATTTCTCGTCCGGGTCCATCGCGGAACGCTGGATTTGGAGCCAGTCCTGCATGGTGGTTCGCCAGAGGCACGCGAGACAGATGCTGAGAACGGCACGACGTCTCCGGTTATCTCCTTCAACGTCAATCTCGATACTTTGAGGACCGGTCAACAAGGCCGTTTTGGACCCACAAAGGGAGAGGCTCGACATGCCGACGGTGCGTTGAATATGCTGGCGTTTCAGGCTGGCCTTCCGAATGGCAAATTTTTGCGCGCGCGCTACGAACCCGATGGTGAGGGGCACAAGCTCGAAGTGCAAAGCAATGATGCCGGGCAGGCCTTGGTAGCCTTGGGATGGAGCGACAAGCTAGAGCATGGGGAACTGGCGGTCAGCGCTAAGCGAAAAGCACTGTTGGAGCCGTTGCGAGGATCGTTCACATTGTCGAAGTTCAAACTTTCCCGAACTCCGGCGTTGGCGCGGTTGTTACAGGTGGCGTCGTTGACGGGCATATTTGATGCTTTGCAACGTGGGCTCGATTTCACGTCATTCGATGGAACCTTCAGATATCAAGACGGCATCCTTCGGTTCGACAGGTCACGTGCCTATGGATCGTCGATCGGCATCACGACCGAAGGTTTACTCGATTTGGAAGAAGATTTCGCCGACTTGAAGGGAACCTTGGTTCCGGCATACACGGTTAATCGCGTCCTCGGTCAGATACCCATCCTCGGACCGATTTTGACAGGAGGGAAGGATGAAGGCGTGTTCGCCGCGTCCTATGGCGTGAGCGGTCCACTGGAAGACCCCGTCATCACGGTCAACCCACTCTCAGCGCTAGCGCCTGGATTTCTGCGGAAGCTGTTTGACGTGATCGGTGGGGGCAGCGACGCTAAATCAGTTCCGAACGTAGAGACGGACTCCCCGCGTTAATCGAGGAAACTCCTGATCAGACAGGGACGACCAACGCGTGGCGCTTGCGGCCGGCGGAAAGTTTGATAACTCCATCGTCGTTCACATCGGTAAATGTGACGGAAGCCTGCTCCTCGCTTACGACCGTATCGTTCAATCGGCCGCCGCCGCCCTTGATCAAGCGTCGTGCTTCGCCGTTGCTGTTCGCAAGCCCTGATTCTTTCAGAAGTTCATAAAATGGAACACCATCAGTAAGGCGCCCACTCGCGACTTTGATTCGGGGTAAGTCCTCTCCGGCACCGCCTTCAACGAAGGTTTGGCGCGCGGTTTCTGCAGCCGCATTAGCCGAAGCAGCTCCGTGGCACATGACGGTAGCTGCATTCGCTAAAATGACCTTCGCGTCGTTTATGTCAGCCCCATCGAGGGATTCGAGCCTTGCGATCTCGTCCAGTGGTAATTCGGTGAAGAGGCGTAGGAAGCGCCCGACATCGGCATCCTCAGTATTCCGCCAATATTGCCAGTAGTCGTAAGCCGACAGCATATCGTCGTTCAGCCAGACGGCGCCATTCGCGGTCTTGCCCATCTTGGTGCCACTCGCGGTCGTTAACAGCGGCGAGGTCAGTCCAAACAATTGGGTGCCGTCGGCGCGGCGGCTTAATTCGACACCACTGACTATATTGCCCCATTGATCGGAACCGCCGAGTTGCAGGCGACAATTGTGGCGGCGCGACAACTCCAGGAAATCGTATGATTGCAGCACCATGTAATTGAATTCGAGAAATGAGAGTGGTTGCTCGCGCTCCAATCGCAGTTTGACGGAATCGAATGTCAGCATCCGATTAACCGAAAAATGCCGTCCGTAGTCGCGCAAGAAATCGATGTATTGCAGCTGATCGAGCCAGTCTGCGTTGTTCACCATGACGGCATCGGTCGGCCCGTTGCCAAAAGTGAGAAATTTCTCAAAAACCCCTTTGATGCCGACAATATTGGCAGCAATGTCTTCGGAGGTCAGCAGTTTGCGTTGCTCGTCCTTTCCGGACGGGTCGCCGACCTTACTAGTACCTCCGCCCATCAGGACGATCGGTTTTAGGCCGCATTTTTGCATCCAGCGCAAGAGCATGATCTGTACTAGGCTACCCGCATGCAATGAGGAAGCCGTCGCGTCGAATCCAATATAACCGGCGAGGCCGCCTTCGAGCGCCAAGGCGTCTAGTGCCTCCAAGTCGGTCGCTTGATGAAAATATCCCCGATTTTGAACGGTTTGCAGGAATTCGGATCTTACTTCGCTCATGGTCGCCACGACGTGTATGCTTGCTGAAGGGGCGCTCCATTTAGCACAATAGCATGAGTGCCACAACGCGAGGATAGATTGGGATTAGGAGACGAATTTGCTAGCGGTTGGTTTAATGAGCGGGACGTCAATTGATGGCGTGGATGCGGCGCTGATCGACACCGATGGCGTCCATCAAATTGACGGGTTGGCATTTCATTCGATGCCCTATGAGCCGGAATGCGCGGACCGTGTCCGGGCGATATTGGGACGTGCTGAGGTGGATACGGAAATCTCGGCGGTGGAGCAGGAATTAACCTTGCTGCATGCCAAAGCCGTCGGCCGCCTTCTGGAGAGCGCAGGGGTCAGTGCAGAATCCGTAGATGTCGTCGGATTTCACGGGCATACCATTCATCATGTGCCGGCGCGCGGCTTTACCTGGCAAATTGGCGATGGTGCATTACTGGCAGCGGAATGCGGTATTGATGTGGTCGCCGACTGCCGATCCGCCGATATCGCGGGCGGCGGCGAGGGCGCTCCTCTGGCGCCGATCTTTCATGCAGCGTTGATGGCCGCCTTCGAAAAACCTGTCGCGGTATTGAATATAGGTGGTGTCGCAAACGTCACGTGGATTGGAAAAGACGATGCACTGATCGCTTTCGATACTGGGCCCGGTAACGCGTTAATCGACGATTGGGCATATAAGAACACGGGTAAACCGATGGATCGCGACGGTGCGATGGCGCGGCGTGGAGACATTGACGCAGCGGTCTTGAAAGGGATGCTGAAGACACCTTATTTGACGCGAATGCCACCGAAATCCTTGGACCGTAATGCGTTCGATACCTCTTTAGCGGAACCGCTGTCGGTCGAAGACGGTGCAGCAACGCTATCGGCTTTTACGATTGGCTGCATCAAAGCGTCGCTTGATTATTTTCCCGTCCCACCGGCTCGTTGGGTCGTATGCGGCGGCGGACGGCGAAATCCGGCCCTAATGGCGGGGTTGGGTTCAGCGTTGGGCGTTCCGGTGGAGCCGATGGAGGCCCTCGGTTGGGACGGTGATGCGATCGAAGCACAAGCCTTCGCCTACCTCGCGGTGCGCAAACTAAAAAACCTGCCGACCAGTTTTCCAGAGACGACGGGCGTAGCCGCGCCGACAACGGGCGGTATTCTGCATCGTCATAAAGGTTAGTCTGAGACCACCTGTTCAGGCTTGGAGGCCATCGTAGTATCGAGATAATCGCCGACCAATTTTTCCATCTCGCCTAGGCGATCATGGTAGAAATGATTGGCGCCGGCGATCGTGTGGTGATCGATTTCGATGCCGCGCTGTTGGCGTAATTTCCCGACCAGAGTTTCGATCGAATCCGCCGGAACGATGTCGTCTTTATCGCCTGATAAGAACAAACCGGACGACGGGCAGGGCGCCAGGAAGCTGAAGTCGTACATATTGGCGGGCGGCGCTACCGATACGAAGGATGTGATTTCGGGACGCCGCATCAGCAATTGCATGCCGATCCAGGCCCCGAAGGAAAATCCGGCGATCCAGCATTGTGACGCATTCTCGTTGTAGCCTTGCAGCCAATCGAGTGCGGCCGCGGCATCCGACAATTCACCTTCTCCGCGCGCGAACGATCCTTGCGACCGTCCGACACCCCGGAAGTTGAAGCGCATGCAGGCAAAACCGCGGCGTAGGAAAATCTGATAGAGCGTATAGACAACTTTGTTGTTCATCGTCCCCCCATGTCTGGGGTGGGGATGCAGCATCAACGCGATCGGCGCGTTCGGCTCGCGGCCCGGCTGATACTTGCATTCCAGTCTTCCGTCGGGACCGTTAATGATGACTTCTGGCATAGTTCCCGTCGCTTCAATTGATGTTTAATTCACAACTCGGTTCGCAATCACATCGCCGACGAACGTCAATAAATCGGCTCATGACCCGGTTGACCCGGAAAGGCCGCATATCTATATCCAACAGTTGCCCGGTAAGAAACCCGCAAATTAAGGTTCTTGCCTGCGAACCTAGAAATAGAAGTAAAATGGACCGGGATATCCAGCGGTCTCAGTAGATAGTTAGGTGGCTCGCACGATGTTTAAGGCAATGCGCACAGAGATCAAAGGCATTAAAGAACGCGACCCAGCGGCACGGTCCTGGGTTGAGATCGTTATTTGCTATCCCGGATTCCACGCGATCGTCCTGCACCGCGCCGCTCACTGGGCCTGGCGGCGGAACTTAAAATTGTTTGGCCGGTTCGTCTCCCAGGTCGGACGATTTTTTACCGGAATTGAAATCCACCCGGGCGCGGTGATTGGTAAGGGGTTCTTTATTGACCATGGAATGGGCGTTGTCATCGGCGAGACCGCTGAGATTGGCGATAGGGTGACGCTTTATCATGACGTGACACTAGGTGGTGTCGCACCTTCCATTGATTCCGACAGTCAGCGGGAACAAAAACGCCATCCGACATTGGAAGATGACGTCATTATCGGCTCCGGCGCGCAAATTCTGGGACCGGTAATAGTCGGGCGTTGTGCGCGGGTCGGCGCAAATGCCGTGGTGACGAAGGACGTGCCGGAAGCGGTGACCGTTGTCGGCATTCCTGGGCGCGTCATCCCGCGCGGAAGCAGTAGTCAGTCGGCTGAGTTTTCACCTTACGGAACGCCGCTTGGCGATGTTCCCGATCCCATTGCCCGAGCTTTGGAAGGACTGATGGAACAGGTCACGACGTTAAAAGTGCGGGTGGAAGAAGTAAATGCAAACGCTGCAAAGCCGGGCGACTCAATTGAGGCTTCCGAGTATCCCCAAGTAGATTCTTCGCATCCGGATTTGCCAAAAAATTAATATGCTTCAATGAGTTAAAATCTGGGGCAGCCAAACTCTCAAACCGCGCTATATACCTCGTAATGAAGCCTGCGAATTCGGGAGTTTAAATCGTGAGACTGACGACGAAAGGTCGCTATGCAGTCATGGCGATGGTGGATCTAGCCAAGAATTGCCAAGGACAACCCGTAGCATTGGCGGATATTGCCGATCGCCAGGGCATTTCGCTGTCATACCTTGAACAATTATTCGCGAAGCTGCGGCTGGCAAAGCTCGTGAACAGTGTACGAGGGCCGGGCGGCGGATATTTACTCGCTCGCGATGCCGCGGATATGCCGATTTCCGATGTGATCGACGCCGTCGACGAAGCGCTTCGCGCGACCCGCTGTGCACCGGGCTCGCCGCGGGGCTGTACCGGGGGGCGAGAGCGTTGTCTTACCCACGATTTGTGGGATGAGTTGAGCGATCACATTTATTTGTTCCTCAGCTCCGTTACCTTATACGATGTTGTCGAAGGGCGCGTCAGGAAAAGCGATCTGGTGGCGGGCGGCAACGCCGCTTAACCGAGTTTTTCGAAGCACCGAGTGACAGCATAGGCAACGAAGAACCGCATGGCTTATTTCGACCATAATGCGACATCGCCGATTTCCGTTGGCGTTCAGGAGGCTGTTTTCTTGGGCCTCGGGGAATTCGGCAATCCGTCTTCTGTGCATGCAAAAGGCCGCGCCGCGCGAAAAATCATAGAAGACGCACGTGAGGAAATTGCCCGTCTGGTTGGGGCGCTCCCGAAAAATGTCATTTTTACCAGCGGTGCAACCGAGGCGAACAATCAAGCTTTGCGCAGTTCGGGCCGAAAACAGGTCATCGCGTCGGCCATCGAGCACCCGTCTGTACTCGAAATATGCCCAGACGACCCGAAAATCGCCATCACGGCGAATGGTGTCGTAGAATTGGAATCATTGTCTAAGATTCTGCGCCGTCGGGGCCGTTTTGCCGTCGTGTCGGTCATGGCGGCGAATAACGAGAGTGGGGTCATTCAGCCGATCAAGGAAGCCGCGGAATGCGCCCATGCTGCGGGCGCGTTGTTTCATTGCGATGCGGTACAAGCGGTGGGACGTATTCCCATCGATATGAAGCGTCTTGGCGTCGATATGCTGACGATCTCGGCTCATAAATTGGGTGGCCCAAAAGGGATGGGCGCGCTGATTTTGGCGGAAGGCATGGAGATTGAAGCGCTGATCCGGGGCGGAGGGCAGGAACGTCGCCACCGTGGGGGGACGGAGAACGTCCCGGGTATCGCCGGTTTCGGCGTCGCGGCCCGGGAGGTCCAAGAGAAGCGATTGACCATAGGCCGGGTCGCTAATCTGATCGGCATATTGGAACGCCGTGCGGTGGCGGCAGTGCCGGATGTGGTAATTTTCGGTCAAGATGCTCCACGGATCGCGAACACGTCCTTGTTGGCTCTGCCGGGAATTGATGCGGAAACGCAGATAATGGCGCTTGATCTTGCTGGGATTGAGGTCAGTGCGGGAGCCGCCTGTTCCTCCGGTAAAGTAGGCGAGAGCCACGTGTTGCAGGCGATGGGAGTCGCGGACGAACTCGGTCGTTGTGCGATCCGGATTAGCCTCGGTGCCGAAAATACCCTAGAGGAAGTCGATAAATTCATCGAAGTTTGGAGCGGCCTCCGCAAGCGAGCCGGGTGATGACAAAATGCCAAATATGATATTCATTGATCGCGACGGAAACGAAAAAACCGTCGAGGCGCCGGTCGGCGATACGATCCTGCAGATTGCCCACGCAAACGATATCGATATCGAAGGTGCCTGCGAGGGCTGCATGGCATGTTCGACCTGTCATATCGTCGTCGATACCGATTGGTACAAGAAACTACCGCCGCCGAGCGAAGATGAAGAAGACATGCTTGACCTTGCCTTCGGATTGACCCGGACGTCGCGGCTCGGCTGTCAGATAACCATCACTGAAGACAATGATGGACTGCGGGTAAAACTGCCGGGCGAAACCCGGAACATGTTATTGGATTGAACGCCAGATGACCTCGCCCAACATTCTGTTTGACCAACTTAAGGCGAATTGTACACACGATTGGGCGGCATATGTCGAGCATGACTTTGTCCGACAGTTGGGGGCGGGAACGCTGCCGGAAGCGGCCTTCCGCGAATATCTGATCCAGGATTATTTGTTCTTAATCCAATTCGCGCGGGCCTATGCCTTGGCGGTCTACAAATCGGACACGCTTCCCGACATGCGCCAAGCGGCGGCAAGCATGTCTGCCATTCTCGATATCGAGATGGGATTACATGTGGAATTTTGCGCCGGATGGGGGCTGACGGAAGCTGATATGCAATCGGCACCGGAAGCGTCCGCCTGCATGGCCTATACGCGGTTCGTGTTGGAACGCGGCATGGCGGGCGATTTGCTCGATCTGCATGCGGCGCTGGCGCCCTGCATCGTGGGCTATGCGGAGATTGGTGCGATGCTTACGGCTGATCCTGACACAATGGTGGATGGGAATCCTTATATGCCATGGATCGACATGTATGCGGGTGACGAATACCAAGAAGTTGCGGCATCCGAGAAAGCGTTCCTCGATGATTTGTTGGCGCGTCGCGGCGGTCCCGGTCGGATGGCGGCCTTATCCAATACGTTCACCAAGGCAACGCGATTAGAGGTCGATTTCTGGCAAATGGGCCTCGACCATATGGAAACGTGAGATGACGAAGGTGGCATAATTTTTGGTAATTACGTTGTACCTCGACAGCGTTACGCCGCTTTGGCGCAACAAGGGCCGAGCGTTGTCGTGACCCGTGTCGCAGAACGCGGTGTGACACCGCAATTCGAGTATGTCGGCCGTGTCGAGGTGGTGGAGACCGTCGACTTTAGAGCGCGTGTCAAAGGATTTTTGGAGAAGTGCGAATTCCGCGAAGGCACGGAAATTGAAGCGGGAACCCGCCTCTTTTCCATCGAGGCGGCGCCGTAATAGGTCCTGTTCGTGCAACGCGTGGCAGAATTGGCGGCGGTAAAAGCAGTGTTGAAGAGTCTGCAAGCCGACTCCGCCCGTAAATCGAAATTGGTCAAACGGGTAGATGTTGCGGTGGCGACACTCAATACTTCCCGCGCGGAGTTGGCGAGCGACTAGGCGACCGTCCTGATCGCGGCGGCGGAACTGCGCCAAGCTAAACTTGATCTGAGAAGTACAAAGGTGATGAGCCCCATTGCCGGTAAGGTCAGCTGAGCTCGATACAGTATCGGCAATCTGGTTTACCTAAACAGTGAACCGCTCGCCACCGTGACCAGCGCTGATCCGGTCTATGTGAGGATTTGGATCCGCGAGAAGAAGCTGATCAACGCCCGTAAACGCGGAATTGCTTCGGACAATCTGCCCGTGGCGTCATCGCTTATTTTAACTGATGGCAGTATATATCCGCTGAGCGAAAAAATTGACTATTTGTCACCTTCGGTCGATCAAACCGCGGATAGCGTGGTGGCCCGCGCATTGTCCGTCAATCCCGATCGTATTTTATTGCCGGGTCAGTTTGTGACCGTGGTCGTGCGCCAGAAATTGTCGTTCTCGAAGCACGTCTTGCAGCAAGCGGTAGTCCATCGTGGGCGTTTCGTCTTGGTCGTTGATCGCGTGAATAAGTTTGAGCTGTGGCGGGTGACGACGGGACGGCAAGTGGATACCGATTGGGTTATTGAATAGGGGCTCAATTCGGATGAGCGGGTGATCGTGCAGGGAATACAAAAGGTACTGTTCGGCCTCCATTAGGTGGTCCAGTTTGAATGTTAGTGGATGATCGGCATCGTGATGCTAAGCCGGCTATTGGCGAAAAGCGCTATTCTGATCGTCGAATTCGCGAAAGTGCGACGTGAAGAAGGGTTGAGCACGGACGTGGCAGCAATTGAGGCCGCCCGGATGCGCTTCCGTGCGGTGATGATGGCTTCGCTGTTCTTCATCTTGGGCGTCTCGCCGTTGGTGATCTCTTTCGGCGCTGGGGCCGCGAGCCGGGTGTCGGTTGGCTTCGTAGTATTTTTCGGTATGTTTGCTGCGACCTTTATCGGCACCTTTTTATTCCGCCGCTCTATGCCGCGATTCAGCGCATGTGGGAATTGCGCTTAGCCTCCCCTCCGTAGCAGAGTCGCCTATTCGCGACGGGCGACCATATCCATTTTCAACTGGGCATTGCCCGATCACCGATAGGAAACCGCCATGACCACAATTGAATTCTTCTTTGACTATTCGAGCCCCTGGACCTATCTCGCCTACGACCGGATCGAGGCGTTCTGTGAGAAAAACACGGCGGAACTGGTCTGGAAGCCATTCCTCGTCGGCGGTGTTTTCAACAAAGTGAACCCAAGCGTCTACCAGCGCCGCGAAAACCCGGTCCCGCCGAAAGACAACTATTACCGCAAGGACATGCACGATTGGGCCCGCATGCAGGGCATCGATTTGATTAAGCCGAGCATCTTTCCGCTCAACAGCGTAAAGGCGCTGCGCGGCGCTTTCGTCGCCATCGACGAGGGTAAAATCTCCGCGTACTCAAAAGGATGCTTTAAGGCATACTGGACCGACGATCAGGACATCTCGCAAGAAGAGGTCCTTCGCCCCATCGCGGAAACGGCCGGTATGGATGGCGAAGCCTTCATGGCGAAGATCGCCGAAGAGCCAATTAAACGGAAACTGTTTGAGACCACAGACGAAATCATCGCCCGTGAAGGCTTCGGCTCGCCAACCTTCTTCCTGGATAAAAACGACATTTATTTTGGGAATGATCGGTTGGAAGTCATGCAGGCGGCAATCGACCGGAAATAGAGAGTTTATCGGGTCCGGCACCTCGGTGCCGGACTCTTAGGTCCACCGTCACGAAAACGTCGAGCGCGTTTCCGACATGCAGTATCGTCTCGATAAACCGGCCCTTTACATCAAAGGCGACGAGCGACGGGGAACGGATTGGTTTTTCCGCTTCCTGACGTTGCCGGCCCGCATTTAGCTGAACTGCTGCTTCAACTGCCGTGTTTATCGCTTGCGAGTTACCACGCAGCCTAAATCCACCAGTCTTCGACTCGGCAAGCGGGGCGACGGAAAATGAATTTAACGAGAGCAGGCTAACTGGCGAGATAGCCACTACTCCATCTTCTGTACTCCTCAGACCCCAGGAGCGTGGTCGGTTAAGGTAGGGTCTGTAGTCAACCCATTAGGTGACAATCTTCTCTGTCGAACATTGGGTCATGTACCAGGACGAGAGCCAGGCTGAGTGACGACCGTCTCCGCCTGCGACGGTGATGACGAAATCCTCGGGCGCGTAGACGATGGGCACCATAAAGTCCGGATTGTCGGCTTCGTATTCTTCCGGCCATTTGCGGAAGTTCCAATAGGACCGGCTGGCCAATTCGCGCACCGGCATGCGGGCGTGCTCGAACAGGTATTGCTGCACGTCTTTTCGGCTGAAACCGTCTTTCGCGATCTCATGTGCGTGTTCTGGTCCCATGACGAGACCCACGGCTGTGCGGTGTGATTGGTGTAAGTAATTGACCAGCCCCATGCGCCGCATCGATCCGGCGATGGTCTCTAGATTGCCAAGCCCGGTCTCCTGCGCGCCTTCGTTAATATAGTGAATGCCGCGAATGCCGATGACGCTGATTGTCGAGCCCTCTTGCCCGAAGCCGCGGTTGACCCGCAGCGGATCCCAGGGATTGCGTTCTTCATTCTCGGCGAACAACAGGGAATAGCGCCCGGGAAAGGCGAGGGTGCCTTTATCCATCTCGCCCGGCACCGCGCCCGCGATATTGCGGATGACCAAACGGAGCGCCCGGCCGATCGTCGCGTTGGCGCGGAAGCCCGATCCCATGCAAGCGGTACCACTGTTGATCTCGATCTTGTCCGCGATGGCACCGCTGACCATGAAACAGGGCGCCGCCCCGCCGGTGGTGGTGGAGACACTGCCGACATTGTATTTCGGCTGCAGCATCGCTTTGACCCCGGCGACGACGACCGGAAAATAATCCGGTCGACACCCGGCCATCACCGCGTTTGCCGCCACTTTCTCAACAGTCACCGTGCCATTCACAGGCGGCATAACACCGAGCACCTGGTCGCCCGGCAGCGGGCCACCCACGATCATTGCCGCGACCGCGTCTTCCGTGGGTGGCATCACGGGCAGGCCATCGCTCCAGCCTTGCTGGTGGAAATACTCATTCACCGCGACGTAGTCGTTATCGATATCGATTCGTGTGGCGGGTCCGATGGTTCGTGCTTCGCTCATGCGGCCGCCGGGGTTTGCGTCAGGGCGCGGACTATTTCCTCGACCGCTTCCTCGGCCATGATATTGACTTCTGCCTCAGATTTGCTCGCCAATGGATGGTCGACGAATATTTGCGGGTGCGACGGCATGCCCAGTATTTTCGAGCGCATCTTGGCGGATTTCATAAAGGCGCGCGTTAGAACCGTCGCGGCTGGCTTACCTTGTTTTTCGGCTTCTGTACCGTCATGGAGACCCCACGTCGTACAGGAACCTCAATCGGCGACCGCGTGGATCACCGCATCGCATTTGGCCACCAGACCGGCCATTACGTCTTCCGGCGTCGCGACACTGGCACCATCCTTCGTGTAGTATTCGAACCCGGCGACGCCGTAGCGCTCTTTCATGAGCTCTTGCAGACGTGCCAGAAAAACATCGGAATGGCGCTTGCGATTATCGATCAATCCAATTGTCTTACCGCCTAGTGACGCCAGGCGTGGTGCCAGTTGAAACATGGTAGGTTGATCCTCCGAAGCCGGATGGACCAACCGCAACTTTCCTGCAGTTTGAGACATTCGGTCTACCTCCCCATATGAATCGCCCCAATTGATCTCCGGCGACCCGATTTCAGGGCCTATTCTATCACATTCCAACCGAGGCGTCCGTATCCTTGTTATCAGGCGTATGATGTTTAACTTTGCTGGGATTGAAGCGCTCAGTGGTGAGGCCGAATAGAGGTGGGAAGACGATTGTCCGAAGCGCATCAACTTCCGCGCGTTAAAGGCTCGCATTGGCTATTTGAAGGACCAACTGGAATGGCCTTCGCGCGGCCGTGGTTCGACCGGTGGACATTTTGCATGTTGGCCAAGAGGTTATTTCCGCTTTCCCGTTTATGGGCGGCGGCAATGGTGTCGGACGGCGATGTGGAACGGTTCCGTGAAGAAGCTCAGGTTAGCCGGCTTGATTCCAGTGAGTGGGATCTTGCCCGTTCTTTGATGCGCCATACTTGCGATGCCCTAAGTGCCAAATACAGAGCGGCCCAGGAATGGGAATCATTTTATTTCCAGGGTGAGAACCCGGATGCGAAGCGATTGGTTGCGGTCGAAGTGGCCCGCAGGGCGGCAGCTTCAAATTTCTTAGGTCAACGCTTCAAGTTCCGCCCTTTGCTGCGTGGTCGGGAGATTGGTGCGGTACGTTTCGATCCGCCATCTCTGGCGGATATGGAAGCTGTCTATGGAGATTGGATGGACGACGCGGACTGTGCCTATCCGATGCCAAGTGAGCTTCCTAATATCGAAGTCAGCCATCCCGTCCAATCAGTGAAGAGTGTTGTGTCCTGGTTGCGATTTCCTTCACCCGGACGCGACGTTCAAGATACCGCTTGGGCGAAAATTATCGAACCGGAAGACGCTAGGAATGCGCCGACCTTGCTCTATTGCCATGGTTTGGGAGAGGAGACGGAACTCCGCAATCGCTTCCTTGATGAGATCCCGCCGCTCGTAGCCATGGGTGTTCGGGTCATACGGCTGGAAGCACCTTGGCACAATCGCCGGTTCGTGCCGGGCCTGTGGAGCGGCGAGCCGTTCCTTGGCCGCGCCCCGGGTGGTCCCATATTCATGTTCGACACCCATGTCCGTGAACTGGGTATTCTGACCCAATGGTGCCGGGCTCGCTACGGCACCCCGGTCGGTATCGGCGGCCTCAGTATGGGCGGCTTGACCGCGCAACTGGCGGCCTATCGCGCAAATTTTTGGCCGAAATCCATGCAACCGGACGCCTTGTTCTTGGCGGCAGTGAATGAGGATATGTGGCAAATTAGCTTTGATGGTTCGGTTGGCAGTGGGGCTGGTGTCGGTGGTGTCGTGCGGGGTGCCGGTTGGACCGATCCCGATTTGGAACGCCTTCGCCGCCTGACCAACCCGACGGGCTCACCTGTCATGGACCCGTCCCGAATCGTCATGAAACTGGGGCTCGCCGATGACGTCATGCCCTATGCGGGTGGGCGCAGCCTGGCGGATCGATGGCGCGTGCCGCCGGAGAACGTGTTCGAGCGCAATCAAGGTCACTTCACGGTTCCGATCTCCATGGTCCGTAATGCGCGCGCTTTCCGACGGCTCGCAGATATTCTGCATCGGCTTTAGCCGTTGCGCTCGCGGCCCGCGATACTCATATTGCGCCCATGAACGAACTTGGATTTGAAAGCCAACCGAATGAGACGCGGGTCGTCGTCGCCATGTCCGGCGGAGTCGACTCGTCTGTGACGGCCGCCCTGTTGGTCGAAGCGGGATACGATGTCGTCGGCATCACCCTCCAGCTTTACGATCACGGCGAAGCGATTCAAAAGAAGAACGCCTGTTGTGCCGGACAAGATATTTACGATGCCAGAAATGTGGCGGCAAAGCTGGATATTCCGCACTATGTCCTGGATTACGAAAGCAAGTTCCGAGAGAGCGTGATGGAAGACTTCGCCGATGCCTATGCGCGTGGCGAGACACCGATTCCCTGCGTGCGTTGCAATCAGACGGTAAAGTTTCGCGATTTGATGAGCACGGCGCGTGACCTCGGTGCTGCGGCTTTGGCGACAGGGCATTACGTACGCCGGAAAATGGGGCCGGACGGACCGGAACTGCACCGAGCCATCGACCCGAGCAAGGATCAAAGTTACTTCCTGTTCGCGACGACGACGGCGCAGCTCGATCTGTTGCGCTTTCCGCTAGGTGATCGCCCGAAGTCGGAAACCCGCGAGATTGCGGAACGCTTTGGATTGCAAGTCGCCGACAAGCCGGACAGTCAAGACATCTGCTTTGTGCCAAATGGCTCCTACGCCCGCATTGTCGAGAAATTGCGTCCAGAGTCTATCCAGCCGGGAGAGATCGTTGACCTCGACGGAAACGTACTCGGGCCCCATGACGGCATTATCAATTACACGGTGGGCCAACGCCGCGGCCTAGATATCGGGGGCCAAGCGGAAGCGCTTTATGTGATCCGGCTGGAGCCCGAAACCCACCGCGTCGTTGCGGGTCCACGGGAGGCGCTGGCGGTTCCGTCAGTAACTTTGTTAGAAGGGAATTGGCTGGCGGCACCGTTAAACGGTGCGAAGGTCGACTGCGCGGTTAAAATCCGCTCGACCATGGAGCCGGAGCCCGCGAGCGTGCGCGCGACCGGCGACGGTCGTGTCGAGGTCACCTTTGCGGAACCGCAATACGGCGTCTCTCCGGGACAAGCCTGCGTCGCGTATGATGGTGACCGAGTGCTGGGCGGGGGGTGGATTGAGCGGCAGGCCGCTCGGTAACGCAAAGGCAATACGACGAGGGAGCGAAGCGATGCTAGAGATAACTCCTACCGGACAGGGGTGTGGCGCCGTGGTGCGCGGTGTTGATTTTTGCGCTGACGTGTCCACCGTTACCTTAAAGACAATCCGGTCGGCATGGCTGGAGCATCACGTTCTCATCTTTCCGAACCAAACATTCGACAATGACAGGTTGGTTAGCTTCGCCGAGTACTTTGGTCCCATCGGCGACGATCCCTATTTTGCACCGATTGAGGGTCATGACCGTATTGCCGCGGTCCGGCGCGAGGCAGATGAAACAGCGCCTTTATTTGCAGAAGTATGGCATTCTGATTGGAGCTTCATGCGTACGCCGCCAGCGGCGACCTGTCTTTACGGCTTGGACATTCCGCCAGTCGGCGGTGATACCTTGTTTGCCAACGAGCATAAGGCATGGGAAGAAATGCCGGAAGGTTTGCGCCAGAAATTTTTGGATAAGATGGCCTGCCATTCTGCGAAGCGCGCATATTCGAAGGAAGGGCGATATTCCGAGGATACCTACAAAGGCAGTATGTCAATCAGACCATCCGATAGTGCACTAGAGAGTCAGAACCATCCGTTGATCCGCCCTCATCCCGAGACCGGGCGCCTGGGGATATTTGGTGGTTCCTATATTTATAATATAGAGGAGACGGGGGAAAACGAGACGGGAGAGTTGCTTTTGGAATTGCGCGAATGGATCGAACAAGAGCAGTTTATCTATCGGCATAAGTGGGAGACGGGTATGGTTGTCCTGTGGGACAATCGTTGTGTTCTCCATAAAGCGACCGGTGGCTATGAGGGCCACGCCCGGTTGTTGCACCGTCTGACTATTGCCGATGATCCAAAATATTATAGTTGAGCTGGCGACACATCGTTTCCGTGATGCTGAGGTGCCGAATTCTCCGCAGCACCAACTCTGCTTTGATTTCGATAATTAGTTTATAGATTTACGAACTAGCCACTGGGGTATTTCGACTGGCACCAATGACATCGAAATGAAAGCCAGTCTGCAGGTTGTTTATATAAGGGCAGTTTGCATCCGGACGGGTAACCATTATTCCAGAGATGTCGAGAGTGCCTGAGCACCTGCTGATGTTAAATCCCTTCTATCTTTAATTTGCGTGACCCGAACTGACTTTGTTCGCATAGATGCAGACACCAAGGTATAGGGGTGCCCTATAATCTGTACATTCGCGATAGAACTCGGTCAGTGGGTTTCGAACGAAGTGAAGGGCCGCGTGAGCGGAAATGGGTATTTTGGTATGAATAAATATAGAGCTCATGACCGATTAATCGGATTGAGCAATAACCGGGATGGAAAACCAACTGTGTATAATTCCCGGGTGGCGTATCGATGTGAAAGTTGTGGGACCTCGACAACCTTTGACATAGATTTAAGGACTTCTTGGACAGCACTCGCCGAGAAATTCAATAGAGCGATGGGCACACTAAAACCTTATGAGCAGGACTATTGTGACTTCGATTGCTCCGGTTGTGGTATTTCCGTCCCATGTGTCTACGCGATCTCCGAGGTCAGCATGAACCAGTATCAGTATTATCCAAAAACGATTTACACATGCGTTTTCAATGATATTTCCGCTAATGGTCTAGATTAAAATACCGGACCGCTTGCGTCGGTCGTAATATGTCGCGTCGCTGATACCGACGCCGCGTCAGGCCGACGCTACGTCACTGCCATTCGCCAGATTCAGATCAATCTCCCGCAGCAGCTTGAGTATGTCCTCATCTGAATAACGTTTCCGAGCCATCGTAATCTCCCCTAACTGGAACAAAATAGTGGCCCAGTTTTAGCGAGGAAGGACAATGGGATTGCTCATGCTGGCCAATACGTCTGGCGCCCGCCGGGCTCGTTCCACGAAACTTACTCGGAAGAAGGCTGCATCATCCTAGCGATATATCGCAAGCCGAACGTGTTTTATAACTCGGCTGGTTTTGCGAGCTAGCGGTTTACGTAGCGGCACACTTCCGCTTCCTAAGGCCGCGCGCTGATCCGGAGAAAGGATGCTCGTCTTTTTATCCCCGGACTTTCGGCAGATTGAGAACAGAGCTCCATGGATCGGGCATTTCGCCGACCGGCGCTTCGATCAATACCGGGGCGTTCATCTTGAGGGCTTCCTCGAGCCGGTCTTGCAGCGCGTCGGGCGACGTAGCGCGGAGACTGGCAACACCGAATGAATCTGCAAGTTTCCCAAAATCGGGATTGGTCAGGTCGCTTGCGATTGTGCGATTGCCGTAGCTTAGTTTTTGGATGCGCTGAACGTTTCCGAACGCGCCGTCGTTGAAGACGACCGCGACCAGGTTAATGCCGTGGCGCACGGCGGTTGCCATTTCCTGGACGTTGAACATGAAACCGCCGTCGCCGTTGATCGACAGGACGGGTGCGTCTGGCCGCGCGACCTTCACGCCGAGCCCCGCCGCATAACCCCAGCCCAGCGTGCCTTGATACCCCGACGCGATGTAGCTGCGCGGGTTATAGACCGGCATGGCGAGGCGGCTGATGTAACTCACTTGGGTCAGTTCGTCGACGAAGACACCGTCTTCTGGCAAGGCATTGCGGATGGCATCGATATAGGCGAGTTGCGGGGCAAGGGGGGCCAGCATCTCCATCGTCTTGGCGCGAGCTTCGTCCATCTCGTCCTTGCGGGAGGCGCGCGCTGAATTGTGCTTTGGCAGTGCTTCCGCCAAGGCGGTTAAGACCGCGGCGGAATCTCCGACGATCCCAACATCCGCCTTGGTGATGCGATCCATCTCCTCTTGCGAGAGATCGATCCGGATTATCTTGAGGTCCTTGTCGGTACCCCAGAGCTGTTGGTGTGGCTGCATGCGGGTACCAACGCCGAGTACCACATCCACATCCTTCCAGAGTCGGTGGCCGGTCGGCATGGTGATCGAAAGGTGATGGCGGGAATCGAGCACACCGCGGCCCAGGCGAAATCCGCAGACCGGCGCTTCCAACATCTCGGCGACCCGGCGGACTTCTAAGCTCGCGTCCTGCGCGCCGCCACCGACGACGATCATTGGGTTCTTGGCAGCCCCCAGCAGTTTGGCGGCTTCCTCTACCTTGTCCGTGTCGACGGGAATGACTTCATCCTCGGCGGGCGCACCCGGCAAGGTGACAGGTGCCTTGCGGCCCCACACATCCATTGGGCATTCGAGGCCGACGGGGCGCGGTCGGCCCGCACCCAATTCTCGGAATGCTTCCTGGGTGAGGCGCGCTGCATCACCAGGACTTTCGATCCGCTCCGCCCATTTGGTCATGGTGCGCAGGATGCCAATTTGGTCGCGAACCTCGTGTAACAGGCCGTAGCCCCGGTCGATGGCCGCGAGGTTGATTTGCCCGAGCAAAGCTACAACCTTCGAGCTGGTGCTATATGCGGTTGCTAATGCGGTTGCTGCATTCAGGAAGCCCGGTCCCGGTACAACACAAAATGCGGAGGGTTTGCCGGTCGCCTGCGCCGCACCCAAGGCCATATAGGCGACGGCTTGCTCATGCCGTGTGTGAATGGGTCGAATTTCATCGGTACGGGCATGCAGCGCATCAAAGAACAGATCATTTTGAATTCCGGGTAGGCAGAACAGCGTATCTATGCCGTTCCGGATTAATCCGTCCACGACGGCTTCACCAGCGGTCATGGTTTGAATTTTTGGATTGTATGACATTTCTCGATCCTTCCTCAATTGATTGCGGCGTCTCGTTTGAATGGAAGTGAAGGCCGATCCTAGCCAGAACAATTTAATCCAGCGAATGCTCATATAATCCAGAGCAACGGCCGGTTAGTTCGTCACGTACCCGTCTTCGATATCGCTTTCGTTTGCCGCTTGATCACGTTCAGCTTCATCACCGTAACCGCCGGAGCCCGGCGCTTCCAATATTACCTGACCGCCTGCGGGCACGTCGAAAGCACCTTTACTGGGAAGGCTTTGTTCGGTTCCGTTGGGTAATCGCAAGGTTGCCTTACCCAAACGACCGAAGCCTCCACCGGAAACGCCGAAGGGCGGTGATTTCGTTCGCTCCATGCAGACGGTCGCCCGCGCGGTTTTCTCCAATACCGTCCAGGCGCGGCGTGTACCGAGGCCGCCTCTGTACTTCCCTTGGCCGCCGCTATCCGGGATCAATTCGTAGCAATCGACACGCAGCGGAAAGCTCATTTCCAATGCCTCGATGGGCGTGTTCATGGTATTGGCGATGCCCGATGATAGCGCGTTGATACCGTCTTTGTTTGGGCGCGCGCCGAAACCGCCTTTTACGGATTCATAACTCACGTAACGGCCGCCGGTGCGGTAATCGACACCGCCGAATGTCATGATCGCGGAGGTGCCCTGGCTACAGGCCATCACCCGGTCCGGCATGATTTTGGCGAGCGCTCCGAATGTCATATCTGCGACCCGGTGGGACATTTCGTGGTTGGCGTAGACGACCGGGGAGGGGAAGGCAGCGTTGACGACGGTGCCTTCGGGCGCGGACACGGTAATCGGTCGCCACGCACCGGAGTTGGCGGGAATTAATCCATCCGGATCGACGATCATTTTGAGGGAGCAGTATACACCGGAGGCGGTGACAGAGAGCGGTGCATTCATCGGTCCGGAGACAGCGGCGTCGGTGCCGTCGAAATCGACCTCAATCGTATCGCCGTGCTTTGCGATCTTCATGCGAATAGTGAAAGTTGCGTCTTCGTCTTCGCCCTGCTCGATAATGCCATCGCCATCGCAAAAGTCCTCGAAACTCCCTTCACCGTCCGGTAATTTCTCGAGGAGTGTGCGCATCATGCGTTCGGAATAATCCAGTACTGCTTCCATGATGTCGGTGAGACGTTCGGGGCCGTACTTCTCGGCCAGATCAAAGAGCCGTTGGCTCGCCCGGCGATTGGACGCGATTTGCGCGCTAAGGTCGCCCCAACGCTCATCCGGAGTACGGACATTGGCGCGGATGATGGCTTCCACATTCCGGTCCAATTTGCCCTGTGCATAGATCCGCACCGGAGGTAGACGCAATCCTTCGCCATAGATTTCTGTGACGGCGCCGTAGCTGCCCGGCGTGGCGCTACCGATGTCTGGCCAGTGGGCACGCACACACCCGAAACCAAGCAATCGGTCACCGTGAAAGGCTGGGCCCACCACATTCACATCGGGTAAGTGCGAGCCTCCGAAATAAGGATCGTTGTGAATAAAAACATCGCCGTCATGGATGTCGTCGCCGAAGGATTGAATGACAGCGCGGACCGCGTCCGGCATGGAACCGAGATGTATCGGCAGGTCCGGGCCCTGTGCGACCATGTCGCCCTTGGCGTCGAAGATACCGCAGGAATAGTCGCCCGCGACCTTGAGGACCGGAGAGTAAGCGGTTTTAGCGAGGACAATTTTCATTTCCTCCGCCGCTTTTTGCAGGCTGTTTTTTACGACTTCGAAAGTTGCGGGGTCTGTGCGTGTCTCAGTCATCGGGATTGCCTTGCAGGGGTTCATCCTGAGTTCGCCGAAGGACAAGTGTGAACGGTCTCATAGCGTTTCCTCCCCGCGTGTTATCCGGATGAAACCCTTGGCGTCGATCCGGCCACGCCATCTCGGCGGGATGACCAGAGTACTGTCGAGAGATTCGACTATAGCTGGGCCCTTGATGGTGGACCCGGCGGCAAAGCGATCACGGTTTAGGACTGGCGTTTCGACAGCTCCCGTTCTCGGAAACCATGCCATGCGGTTCGCTTTGAATGAATCCCGGCCATCGGCGGTTTTTTGTCGGATCGGTAGATTGGGCAAATATCCCGTCGCGGTCAGGCGCAAAGTGACGATCTGCACTGCCTCGTCCTCGTTCTTATGGCCGTAGGTCTGTTCGTGGCGCTCATGATAACCGGGGCCCAGCGCGGACAGGCTCTCCGTGGTCACGGCGTCGCCGTCTAGCTGGACGTTCAATTCATAGGCTTGTCGTACATAGCGAAGGTCGGCGGAGCGTTGGAACGACCATTGATCTTCCGGAACGCCTGTGCCGGAGAGCATTTCCTTTGCGTTGTCGACCATCTCGTCCCAAAGGGAACTAAAACTTTCCGGCGTGGCGTCCGCTAATGGCGCGAAGTAAGTCTTCGCGTAGTCCCGACGGATATCGGTACCGACGAGGCCGAGCGCGGAGAAGCCGCCCGGGATCGGTGGGATGACCACATCCGGCACATCGAGTTCTTCCGCCAAGGAGATCGCGTGAAGCGGGCCTGCACCGCCGAACGCGATCAAGCTAAACTCGCGTGGGTCGTGGCCACGCTCAACCGAGACGATTCGTAGCGCGTCGGCCATGTTGTTGTTGACGATGGCGATAACGCCTGCTGCCGCTTCTTGCGCGGTTTGCCCGAGCGGGCCTGCGATCTTTTCTTCAAAGGCACGCAGCGCGCCGTCATAGTCGATAGACATCCGTCCACCGAGGAGCGATCCGGCATCGAGATATCCGAGAATGAGATTAGCGTCGGTTACCGTGGGTTCCGTCCCGCCACGTCCATAACAAACCGGTCCCGGCTCCGCTCCGGCGCTGCGCGGGCCGACACGGAGCGCTCCCGCCGGATCGATCCAGGCAATGCTCCCGCCACCGGCACTAACCTCCGCCAAGTCGATGACTGGGACCCGAATAGGATGGCCTGTGCCATGCAGCCAACGGTTTTGACTGCCTTCGCCGCCGCCGACCTCGTATTCAGACGTGGTTTCGATTTGGCCGTCGCGGATCAAGCTCGCCTTGGCGGTGGTGCCACCCATGTCGAACGACAAAAGATTTCCCTGCCCGATCTGCTTGCCAACCAAGGCGGCGGCGATAACGCCCGCGGCAGGACCAGATTCGACCACGGCGGCAGGCATCCGCAACGCTTCCGGCACATCGACCACGCCGCCTGCCGAGCCCATCACGTGCAGAGGTGGCAGGTTCAGGCCGCTGACAGCTTCTTCCAATCGTTTCAGATAGGATTCGAGGATCGGACCCACATAGGCGCAAACGGCGGTGGTGCTGGTGCGCTCGAACTCGCGAATTTCCGGCAGGACTTCTGAGGAGAGAAATACCGTCGTGTACGGCAGAGCGGCACGTAAGCGTTCACCGAGTATCTTCTCGTGACTGTCGTTCAAAAAGGAAAACAGCAGCGATACCGCAATCGCGTCTACATCGAGCGTCTTGATCGTATCCACAAGATCGTCGATCTCTTCTGCCGCCAACGGGATCACGATATCGCCCTGGGCGTCTATCCGTTCCGTAACCTCCAATCGGCGATGGCGCGGGACGAGAACGGCAGGCGGGTCCTGGAACAGATCGTAAAGGTCGGAGCGGGAGGACCGCCGCAACTCCAGAATATCGCGGAAACCCCGTGTCGCGATCAGCGCGGTGCGGGCACCTTTTTCTTCCAGGATGGCGTTGGTGACGACTGTCGTCGCATGAGAGAGCAACGATACGTCTCCCGACGGGACGCCGTAGGTTTCTAATGCCTCCTTCAGCGCATTGACGACACCTTGTCCGAAATCGCTGGGCGTGGTGAGTGTTTTCGCAATGCCGATGGCGCCGGTCATGTCGTCGACGATCGCCGCATCCGTGAAAGTACCGCCGATATCAACACCGATCCGCCAAGCCATTCGCCACTCCGATTCTGTATTTGGTAATTAAAGTATCGATGTGCCCTGAAATGCCCAGTCGATAAAAATGGGGCAGTTGTTTGCAGTCTCCACGCATCTAACTTGCACTCCATGGTTCGCATATCCGATATAGATCCCGGCTCTGCCAAGCATTTGCTCGACAAGGAATGCCCACCGTTCGAGACAGCGCCGTGGGTCACGGGCCCGCCGATTACAGAACGTCGTGTCGCAATTGTGACCTCGGCAGGGCTACATCGTCGCGACGACCGAAACTTCTCGTTGCGGGATTTAAGCTACCGGGTCATTCCGGGCGATATCTACACTTCCGATCTCGTCATGACCCAAAGTTCGGTGAACTACGATCGCACAGGGTTTCAGCAGGATGTGAACGTGGTCTTTCCGATCGACCGATTGCGGGAATTGTGCGACGCGGGTGAAGTTGGTGAGATCGCCGATTATCACTATGCGATCAATGGAGCGGGATGGTTGCCGCATGAGATCGAGGCGACCGCGCGGGAGATGGCCGGGTTGCTCAAAGAAGACCGGGTCAATGCGGTGTTGCTGGTCCCGGTCTGACCGAACTGTACGCGCGCCGTTGGCGCGACCGCACATTTTCTAGAAGAAGAGGGATTGGCGACGGTGGGGATTAGCCTCGTGCGCGACAACACCGAACGCCTCCGCCCACCGAGATTCATGTGGGTACCGTTTGAGCTTGGTCGTCCGTTTGGTGCGCCGAATGAGCCTGAATTCCAGACCCGCGTGCTGCGTGATGTTTTGGCCTTGTTCGAGCACGAAGGTCCGTCGCCGGTGTTGGAGGATTTCCCGGACGATGCGCCTGGCGGTGAGATGGACATTACCGGCTGGACCTGCCCCATCGCGCTGCCAAGTGTGGCGGAGACCGTGACCCAGGAACTGTTACGCGCGGTACTGACGGAGATCAATGGCCTGGCCCCTTGGCATCAAGTCGCGATTGAAAACCGAGGACATACAGCAACTGGTGTTCTTGGCATCCCAATAGAAGAGACCGCATCGTTTCTTTTCGAGCTGCTGGAGAATGTACCGGAGAGTCCGAAACAGGATATTCCCGTCGGTGAAGCCTTTCGGCAAAGCTGCGAAGAGTTGAAGACTTATTACCTGGAAGCTGCAACGGCGAAACCCGGTGCCACGTCTAGCCGTGAGCTGGCGGACTGGTTTTGGGGTGGAACGGCGGCGGGCAGATTATTGTTGGCACTTTATCCCGCATCTCTTGGGAGTGCCGACGAAGGCATAAAACGGGTCGCGGAAACTCAGCTTGTTCCCCGCCTTCAAAAACACCGTCTTGGATAGGGGACTACCGGTTTTACCGTACTCGCGCTATCTTCCTTGCTATCGGATCCATAAGCGGAATTCATCATGACCAGTATATTGGAAGATAAATTCACCGGCCCCATGGTCTGGGACGCCGATAGTCAATTCCCGAATGATGGATTGGCATTCCTTGACGATGCCTGTCAGGCGGAGATCGCGGCCGTTGCGGAAGAGCTGCGAGCGAACCCGTTGCCGACAGAAGCCTTACTGCCGAAAGATTTTGATATGCCCGCGTGTAGGGCCCTGATGGCAGGCGTGCGGGAGACCGTGGATAACGGAACCGGTTTCGCGGTCGTCGATCGCCTCGATGTTGACGACCTCGGCCGTGATATCGCGACTAAGGTCTATTGGTTGTTGATGTCGATGGCGGGGCGTCCGGTCGCCCAAAAGTGGGATGGCACACTGGTTTATGATGTACGTGACAAGGGTGGCAAGGCGACACCAGGGAGCGGTGTCCGCTCATCGACGACCAATGGCGGGCAAGGTTTTCACAATGATAACGTCTTTAACCTGCCGCCAGATTTTGTGGGTCTTTTTTGCCTGCAAACCGCGAAGAAGGGCGGGATTAGTGGAATTGTCAGCTTCGAGAGCGTTTATAACAAGTTGCTCGATGAGCATCGTGAGGTTTTGGAACGGCTCTATCAACCTTTCCATTTCGACCGCCAGATGGAACATGCGCCGGACGAAGAACGCTTGTCTCACAAGCCGATCTTCGAAGTGGATGGTGATGCGCTGAACGTGAATTTCTCGCCACGCCTGGTCGAGCACGGTTATCAGATGAAAGGCGAAGAACTCGATCCGGAGGCGCGCGCGGCCATCGATGCGCTTTGCCGAACGACGGAGATCGACAATCTCTGTAAGAGGTTTGAGTTCGAACGCGGGCAAATACAGATCGTCAACAACCGTCGCCTGGGGCATCGTCGCACCGCGTTCCGGGATGCGGAGGAGCCGGAAGACCGGCGTCATCTTGTGCGCATTTGGGTTCGAAAATCCGGCCGCCCATTCTACCAGGGCTAGGGAAGGAAATCAGCAGTGTCTTACGAAACCATCGAAGTCGATCCGCTAAGTCCCATCATCGGTGCCGAGATCAGTGGCGTTGATATTTCCAAGCCGCTTGGCAATCAGACTTATCAGGAATTGCATGATGCATTGATGAAGCATCAGGTGATCTTCTTCCGTGACCAGGAAATGACCTTAGACGAACACAAGGCATTTGGCCGTCATTTCGGTGAACTGCACATCCACCCGAGCGCCAAGGCGCCGGAAGGGCACCCCGAAATCATCACGATTCATGCGGACGAAAAATCCAAGGTGGTTGCGGGTATGAAGTGGCATTCCGATGTGTCCTGCGACGCAGAGCCGCCGATGGGCAGCATCCTGCATTTGCACACCATTCCGGAATCCGGGGGCGATACGATGTTCGCAAGTGGGTATGCCGCCTATGAAGCGCTTTCCGACCCGATCAAGAAAATGGTCGACGGATTGAAGGCGTGGAATGAATCTGCCCATGTTCACCGTGACCGCTTCGGCGCATCCGGTAAGTTACGGGACGGTGATAACGCCTTTCCGGAATCGCTGCACCCGATCGTGCGCACGCATCCTGTCACTCGGAAGAAAGCGTTGTTTGTGAACGAAAACTTCACCACGCGAGTTGAGGGGTTAAATAAGAACGAGAGCGACGCAATTCTGAAAATGCTATGTGATCACATTGCAACACCGGAATTTCATTGCCGTTTTC
>CAJWTF010000033.1 GCA_913046825.1 uncultured Rickettsiales bacterium
AGCCATTGTAGACTGGGGTTAGCCAGTGAGCGAAAGCGTCGTTGCGGCCGCGCACGATGTCGTCAAAGGCGGCCTGCAGTTTACGGGTGACCGGACCCGGTGTGCCGTCGCCGACGGGGCGGCCGTCGAGGCCGGTAATCGGCATGATCTCCTGGCCGGTACCGCAATAGAACGCTTCTTCCGCCAGATACAATTCGGTCCGGCCAAGCCTGCGCTCTACCGTCTCCACGCCAATCGATCCCGCCATCTCCAGCATCGTTCGCCGGGTAACACTTTCCAGAATTCCGCTGGTGACGTCCGGTGTGATGAAGACACCGTCGCGCATCACGAACAGACAACCGCCGGGTCCCTCGCTGACCGTGCCGTCCTCGTTCAGCAGAATCGCGCCGCCGGCTCCTTGGCGTTTCGCCTCCAATCCCGCGAGGCGACTATTGAGATAATTGGCGGACGCCTTGATGCGGGGTGGGTTGGCGTTCTCGCCATTGCGGCGCCAACTGCTGATGATGAATCGCTTGCCGGTCTCGAAGTCGGCGACACGCGGTCGCGGCCGGCAAATTACTGAGCTGCCGACAGGCCCAGTGGCGAGCATGGAGCCCCAGTCGTCGACATAGACTTGTAGGCGGATATAGGTGTCGCCGCGAAACTCGTTCGCCTTTATGGTTGCAATGATGTCATTGTTGAAGGTTTCGATCGCGGGTGGATCGTCCAACTCCAGCAAGTTCATCGAGAACGCCAGCCGCTTATTGTGATCGTCGAGCCGAAAGATGAAGAGGTCTTGCTTCTCTTCGTTCCAATAGGCGCGATAGCCCTCGAACACCAATGCGGCAAAGGTGAGGCCGGGCGCCATCACGGAAACTTTCGCATCTTCGTAACGGACGAGTTTATTGTTTTGCGAAACCCATTTGATTTCGGTGCGAGTGTCGTCGGTGGTGGTGTTCATGAATTATAGGCCCCAACCGGAAAGGAGACTGCGCAACGCCACGATGAAGGCGATTGGCTGATCTACAGTAAGGTGGTGGTGAGCGCCGGGGACGGCAATGACTGGGTCTTCCGGCCCCAACAACGATTTCATATGACCGACGACTTCGGGCGTCATCATGGCACTTTGGGCCCCATAGATCAGCGCCTTGCGGCACGGCATATTCCGCACGTAGTCGCCAAGCGGTTCCTGGAAATGGGCGGCACCACGCGCGCCGATATCGAATTTCCAGGTCCACCCCTGTTCCTCTTCGAGCACTGAATACGCGGCCACGTGATCCAACAGGAACTCGTTGACGCGCGGTTGCTCCGGGACCAGGCGGAACCGCCCGGTGATGGTTTCCTTATCGGGAAAATACCGTTTCGGTCTATCATAGGCGGCGCGTGGCTGATCTCGGTCCTCGGTGCCGGGCCGGATCGCGGCATCGACAATCACCGCGCCTGACAAGTCGTCGCCGTGTCGGTTCGCATAACACATGGTCATATAGCCACCGAAACTATGGCCAATGACGACCGGGTTTTCCCCAAGGCCTGCGTCCGCGATGACCGCCGCAATCTCCGGAATATGTACTGCGCTGCCGTAATCCGCCCGGTGCCCGCTATCCCCCATACCTGAGAGGTCTATGGCTGCGACCGGGCGATCTTCCGCGAAGAAGGGCGCGATGAAGGACCACCATTGCGCATGTGCGCCACCGCCATGGACGAACAGAAGGCCCGGTCTTTCGGAGGTCTCTGGGCCCCAACTCAGATAATGAATGTCGCAGCCGTCGACCTTAATCCGGTGTGAGCGGGGTGTATCCGCCATCGCCCGTTCGAACCATTTGGGCGCGGATGACTTAGATTCCTCAACGGCGTCGTCGATGAACCATCGAGACGGCCTGTCATTCATTCAAGCGCCCCAACCGGCAAGAACCGTACGCAGGCCGACAACGAAGGCAATCGGTTGATCGAGCATCAAATGGTGACCCGATGCGGGGATTTCGATGACATGGTCGCCGTCTCCGTACTGCTCTTTCGTGAATTCAAGTGCACCGTCCGTCAGGAAAACGCTCTCGTCCCCATAGAACAATGCCTTTGGGCAGGCCATGTCGCGCAGGTAGTCGGCGAGCGGCTCGTCTCGGGTACCACGGCCGCGCACATTGTCATCGTATTTCCAGGTCCAGCCGCGTTCTTCCTCGACGACAGAGTGCTGGGCGATGAAGTCGACGATAAACTCGTTCTCGCACGGCTGATACGGAGAGAGGCGATAGCGCCGCACGATCGTTTCCTTATTCGGGAAGTACGGTTTGGGCCGTCCCGGTCCGCCCGATCCGTCGTCGCCCTCGCTTGGCGGCCGCACGAAGGAATCGACAATGACCACGCCGGAGAGGTCCGCACCGTGGTGATGACCGAAACAGGTCGTCATGTTACCGCCGAAACTATGGCCGACGACGACTGGCTTCGCGCCGAGGCCGGCATCGGCGATGACAGCCGCCATCTCCGCGACACGAAGCGTATTGTTGTATTCGTCGCGGCGTCCGCTCTCGCCCATGCCCGACAGATCGATGGCCGCGACCGGACGATCCTCGGCGAAAAAGGGAGCGATGAAGGACCACCATTGCGCATGCGCGGCACCGCCATGGACGAACAGCAGACCCGGCTTCTCCGATGTTTCTGGCCCCCAGCGTAGATAGTGGATAGGGCAATCTTCAACGGTAACCCTATGCGATGTCGGTGCCATCCCGACCGCGTTTTCGAACCATTCGGGTTTCGGGGTCTCGGGTTCTACTTCTTCCTCGATGACCCAACGTGATGACCGGTCTTCCATGGTCGCGCTCCCGCTATTCGCTGCACTCCTTGCCAATCAAACTGAATATATGGCGGACGTCTCATCTCGCCATCCTTTCGCTGGGTTGCCGGTGTTTTGTGGGGATTGGTGCAATAGATTAAAGTTGGCGCTGTAGAGAAGAGCAGAGGTCAAAGTGAGCGAAGACAACGACGGCAGAGGCAAGATAAACCGACTGGAAGATCCGGACTTGCTGCGGGGGGCTGGACGATTTATCGACGATATCTCGCGGCCCGGCATACTGGAGGCCGCTTTCGTGCGCAGTCCGTTCGGGCACGCTGCAATTGGCGGGATCGATAAGTCCGCCGCTTTGGCTGTGCCAGGCGTCCATGCTGTGTTAACCCGCGCCGACCTGACGCCTTACCTCAACAACGAATATCTCGTCGTTGGATTACCGAGCAAACTCTACAAGCAGAACCGCAACCGTCCGGCGCTAGCCGGTGACGAAGTCGTCCATGTAGGCGAAGCCGTCGCCATTGTGGTCGCGGAAAACCGCTATATCGCCGAGGATGCGGCAATGCTGGTCGAGGTCGACTACGAACCTCTGCCCGCCATGGCTGATTGCCGCGATGCCCTGGCACCCGGCGCGCCCTTGGTGCATCGCGACGGGCCAGACAATCTGCTCTCCGAATTCGATATCGGATATGGCGATGTCGAGGGTGTTTTCGCGTCGGCCCCTCATGTCTTCCAGGAGTCACTCTGGCAGCATCGTGGCGGCGGGCATTCGATGGAATGTCGCGGCGGCATCGCCGATTACGATTCGACGGAGGATTTCCTCACATATTGGTGTTCGACCCAGACGCCGCATGCGGCGAGGCGCACGCTGGTCGATATGTTGGGACGCGACGACGATAGCATACGGGTCGTGACTCCTGATATAGGCGGCGGGTTCGGGCCGAAGCTCGTCTTCTATCCGGAGGATGTGACGCTCTGTCTGGCGTCGATGATCCTCGACCGGCCAGTTAAATGGATCGAGGACAGGCGCGAACATTTCGTCGCCACGACGCAAGAACGTGATCAATACTGGGAGATCGAGGTTGCCGCTGACAGCGACGGTAAGCTGCTCGGAATTCGGGGTGAAATCATTCACGATCATGGTGCCTATACGGGGCGTGGTATTAACCTCGCCGCCAATTCCGCCGAGACCCTTACCATGGGTTATATCGTGCCTACCTGCATGATGAATGTGAAGGTCGCGCTGACGAATAAAATACCGGCGACGCCGGTGCGCGGAGCCGGGCATCCGCAAGCCGCTTTCGCGATGGAACGATTGCTCGACCGGGTTGCACGCGAACTCGGTTTGGACCGGGCGGAAGTGCGGCGGCGAAATTTCATTCCGCCCGACGCCATGCCCTACGAGAAACAGGTACACGCCCGGAGCGGGTTGCCGGTGGTGATCGACACCGGCGAGTACGACATTATGCAGCAGAAAGTTTTGGACCGCGCCGGATGGGCGGCATTTGCGGCGCGGCAATCCACCGCGCGCGATGAGGGGCGTTATCTTGGCATCGGTCTCGGCAATTATGTGAAGGGCACGGGACGCGGCCCGTTCGAGGCGGTGACCGTGCGCATCGGCAGTTCCGGCAGAATTTTCGTCGCCTGCGGCGGCTCTGCTATCGGCCAGGGAACGCGCACTATGCTGACCCGCATCGTCGCAGAACAATTGGGTGGCGATCCTTCTAATATCGTCGTCACGGTCGGTGACACGGCGGCGGTCTCGAACGGAATCGGCACGTCGAACAGCCGGTTAACCGTGACCGCCGGATCATCCGCTCATGTCGCCGCCATCGCGGTGCGCGAGAAAGCGCTCACTGTAGCCGCCGATATGCTCGAGGCCTCCGAGGCCGATCTTGAGATCGAAGGTGGGGAGATCAAGGTGCGCGGTTCCGATTTGAAAGTGAGCCTCGGCGACGTCGCCAAAGCCGTCGCCGGGACGCCGGGCTACCGCTTGCCGGATGGGGTAACTCCCGGCATGGAAGCGACCGAAACTCATATCATCGAGGAAGAAACTTTCGCCAGTGGTTGCGCCGTCGCCGAGGTCGAGGTGGATATCGAAACCGGTAAGGTCACGATCCTCAACTATGTGATGGCGCAAGACAGTGGACGCATTCTGGATCGACAAATTGCGGAAGGTCAGCTCTATGGCGGCATCGCGCATGGGATCGGGAATACGCTGTTCGAATGGATGCGCTACGACGATGACGCGCAGCCGGTGACCGCGACCTTGGCAGAATATTTACTGGTGACCGCGCCCGAAATGCCCCGCGCAGATTTAATCCTGCACGAGACACCGACGACGCGGAATCCGCTGGGTGTGAAGGGTATCGGAGAATGTGGATTGATGCCGGCGACCTCGGCAATTGTCTCGGCGATTGAGGATGCGCTTTCACCATTCGACGCGCACCTGACCCGCGTGCCGCTGACACCACCCGATATTCTGGCGGCTATCGCGGCGGGCTCAGGCGACTGAATCTTACCGTAAAATCATCTCCGACGCTTTTTCCGCCATCATTAGTACCGGCGCATTGATATTGCCGGAGGTAAGATCCGGCATCGCGGAGGCGTCGACGACGCGTAAATTCTCAGCCCCACGTACTTTCATCTCTGCATCGAGTACGGCGGTCTCGTTCACGCCCATGGGGCAGGTGCAGGCTGGATGATGGGCGGTGACCATCGTCTCGCGGATCCAGGCGTCGATCTCGTTGTCGTTGTTCACGGAAATACCGGGGTCGATCTCGTCGCCGCGATAAGGATCAAGTGGTGTTTGCACGGTCGCCCGTCGGGCCATGCGGACGCCTTCCCGTAGGGTCGCCATATCGCTGTCGACGGAGAAGAAGTTCTGGAACACTTTCATCGTGTCGCGCGGATCGGCGGAGCGAAGGCGTAGATGGCCCCGGCTTTCCGGGTGCAAGAGGATGGGGCGGATGCCGAACCCGTCGCGGAACGCAGGCTTGAAGCCCGGGAACCAAGGGTGGACGACTCCCGGCACGCTGCGAATGATGAATTGGATATCGGGCACAGAGAGTTCCGGGCGCGACTTCAGATGCGCGAACAGAGGTGCCGGCACGATCGTCGCCGGCCCCGTGCCAAAGAAATGCGCTTGCAGCATCGCGAGAGCGAGGCGGTCGTACCGCATGGTACGGGTAAAGGTGCCGGGAATTTTTCGATCATAGCTCACCATGACCGCGAGATGGTCCTGCAAATTCTCGCCAACCCCGTGACTGTCCAGCAGGACATCGATTCCGTGTTCCTGCAAATGTCCGGCCGGTCCGATACCGGACAGCATTAGAAGGTGCGGTGAATTAAAGACGCCGCCGGAGAGGATCACTTCGCGGGAAGCATTCAGAGTCCGAGTGACGCCGCCTTGGGAATATTCGATGCCGACGGCTTTCTTCCCTTCGAACAGGATACGCCCTGCAAGCGCTTCGGTCTTCAGTTCCAAGTTGGGGCGAGAGAGTACCGGCTTCAGGAAGGCGACCGCGGCGCTGCAACGCTTGCCGTTGCGGATGGTGAACTGCGTGCGCGTAAAACCTTCTTGCTCGGCCGCATTATAGTCCGGCGTGTACCCATACCCTGCCACCTTCGCGGATTCGATCCAGGCATCGAGCAGCGGATCACGGTCGGGAGACTGCACTACCGTGAGGTCGCCGGAGCTTCCACGATATTCCGGATCGGCATCACCTTCCCAGGATTCGTTGCGGCGGAAATACGGCAGGACATCGTCGTACCCCCAGCCGGTGGCGCCTTTTTGGGCCCAGCGATTGAAATCTTCCCGATGGCCGCGCACATAGGCCATGACGTTGATGGACGATGAACCGCCGACCACCTTGCCGCGCATGGCTTCGATCACGCGGTCGTCCGTAAAAGGTTCCGGCTCGCTGTCATATCCCCAATCATGGCGGCGTTCCGGATGCATCTTACCGATACCGATAGGGATGTGGATTAGAGGGTCGCGGTCCATCGGACCGGCCTCCAGTACAACGACCCGGTTCTTTGGGTCCGCGCTCAAACGGTTCGCGAGAACACACCCGGCGCTACCCGCGCCGACGATGATGTAGTCAACGGTATCAACCATGATCGGGCACCAGGATTGCGCGGCCTTTGATTTTGCGGCTGCTGATGGAGTCGAGCGCTTGGGCGAACCCTTCGAGTGGGAAGACCTCCGACGGCGCCGGTTTGATTTTGCCTTCGTCATATAGCTGGAAGATGTCAGCGAAACATTCGTCCATGATATCGAGGAGCTTCTTGCGATAGTCGCTGACCTGCAATCCGCTGACCTCGATATTCTTCAGCAGAAGGTAGTTGGCTTTGACGCTTGGGATGTTTCCGGCGGCAAAACCGACGACGACCAACCGGCCCCGCCACGCGAGCGCGCGTAGGGCCGCGCCGAAAATTTCGTCCCCGAGCGGGTCCATGATGACATCGGCCCCCTCCCCGTCGGTCGCCGCGTATACCTGGTCGCGCAAACCGTCGCGCAGATTGTCGACGGAAAGGTCGATGACGCCGTCGATATCGTCCGGCGCAAAGAGATCGGCTTTGGCAGGTGTGGTCAGTCCCGCCAACACGCGCGCCCCTTTCGCCTTGGCCAGTTGGACGCAGGCATAACCAACCCCGCCGCTGGCGCCGAGAATGAGCGCTGTCTCTCCCGCCCGCAGGCGGCCACGCTCGAACATTGCGAACCATGCTGTGTCGTAGACCAGAGACATCGACGACGCGTCTACAAAGGAAAGCGAGTCGGGAATTCTATAGGCTTGGCTCTGGTCGATGGAGAGCAATTGCGCATAGCCGCCTTGCTCGGACATCGCCAGCACGCGGTCGCCGACTTTAAACCGATCCACATTCGCGCCGATCTCGGTAACGATGCCGGTCGCCGCCTTGCCGGGCACGAAGGGCAGTTCCGGTAGGAATTGGTATTTACCGCCGATCACCAACAGGTCAACGAAGTTGGCCGCGACCGCTTGCACCTGGATCAGAATATCTTCGAGTCCGAGGACCGGGTCCGGGAACTCCTCTACCGTTGCGTTGGAGGGGTCTCCGAAAGCTTTCAGGACGACGGCGCGCATTCAACGATCCTTTTCCAAAGGTCAGCTTGGGGTTTGCCAGCGAACCGGTTTCGGGTCGACGTCGTGCCGGTCGATCCAGTCGTTCAGTTCGCGTTTCAATATCTTACCGTTCGAGGTGAGCGGCATATGATCGAGTTCGACGAAGAATTCCGGCATGTCGTACTTCGACAGACCTTCGGCGTCGAGGTGCGCCAACAGATCCGCCGGGATCAACGCCGCGTCGGGGCGCAGGGTCACCGCAATGCAGACCCGTTCGCCGAGCCGCTCGTCTGGGACCGGGACGGCGGCGGCGCGTTCGACCGCACCATGGCGCATGGCCAGCGCTTCGATTTTGGCCGGATAAATATTGTGCCCGCCGCGGATGATGACGTCTTTCTTGCGCCCGGTGATGCGCAGATATCCGTCCGCGTCGAGCGACCCCAGATCGCCGGTCATGAAATATCCGTGGCTGTTGAAGGAGGCTGTCGTGCTTTCCTCGTCCTCGAAATACCCCAGCATCAAGCTCGCGCCCCGGCCGCCGATCTGGCCGATTTCTCCGACCTTGGCTTCCTTGTTCTGATCTTCCTGCGACCAGATGCGGATTTCATATCCATCGCAGGCAGTGCCCGATGTCCCGGTGATCCGGTCCGGCGGATCGTCCGGCAGGGTGTAGTGATGCGAGCAGGCCTCCGTCATCCCATAGCCGCTTTGCGGCGTGATGCCATGGTCAAGCAATTCGGTGCAGACAGCATCGGGGACGGCGGCGCCGGAGATTCGGAAACCCTTTAACAACGGCAAGCCTGCATCGTCGCCCGCGCGCAGTTCCGACAACAGGTCAATGGCGTGGGTTGGTACGCCGAAAAGAAATGTTGCACCGGTCTCGCGCAATCTGGCGAGTAGGCTCGATCCCTTGAGCAGGTCATGGACGATCAATTCACCACCGACGGCAATGGCGCTGATCAACGCACCGAAACCCAGATTGTGACTGAGTGGGCTCATCGTGTAGATGCGGGACGCTGGACCGAAATGCCAATCCGCCGCGATGGTCCGTGCGTTCGCGAGCAATGTGTTGTCGGTATGCAATACCCCTTTCGGCTCGCCCGTCGTGCCGGACGTGAAGGGAAGATAGACGACGGTATCGGGATCGCTGAGCGGTTCGGTTGATGTTATTGGGCTGTCCGCCAATCCGAAGAACACTGGCCCGGCGCAGGCGTCAATGGGCGGAAGAGTGTAGACTTGTCGCAGATATCCCAGCGCCTTGAGTCCGGGCGCGATATCGCGTCGATCCGCGTCGGCACCGTAGTTTGGTTGCAGGATCAGTGCCGAGGCCGACATACGGCGTAACAGATCCAAGACTTGTTCGACCGTGTGGTCGCGCTGTAATCCCGGCGAACAGATATAGCCGTTTCGCGAACACGCCAAGACGGCGATGGCGCCCTCAACTCGGCTCGGCAGCCAAATCCCGACCCGGTCGCCCGGCTGTAATCCATGTCCCGCTAAATCGGCGGCGAGCGCATCTGCGGCTTCGACGAATTCCCGGTAGGTGAGGCGCCGTATTCGGTCGCGGACGGCCCAAGCGTCGGGCGTGACCTGCGCGCGCGCGGCGGCCAGATCGTAAATTGTCTCGGCGCGCCAATGACCGTCACCGTAATGAGTGGTCGCGCGTTCTGAAGTGGGTTTTGGCAACATATTGGTGATTAAGCTTAGGTGTCTGAAAGGGGTGATCAATTCTCACCGGTTAATATCGTTCTATATTAGCGTTCAGGAGGACCGGAACCCATGGAAATCATTGCTAGTGGTGGCCCGCTTGGGGCTGAGGTGCGCGGAATCGATATGCGCGAACCCTTGAGCGCTGCGGAAGTCGCGACGATCCGGCAGGCCTGGAACGATCATCTCGTCCTCGCGGTACGTGGCCAGGTTGATGTGAGTCTCGACGATCACATGGCTTTCTCGCGGCACTTCGGTGAATTGGCGATGTCGCCGCCAAGCCCGGTGACCGGTAAGCGCGGCGAGTTCGAAGGCGTTCCACCGGAAATCGCGGTGGTCTCGAATATTGAAGTGGACGGGAAACCGATCGGCGCATTGGGGACGGCGGATGTGAAGTGGCACACGGATTCCTCGTTCTTCGAAGTACCCCCCGCAGGCGGCCTCTTGCGCGCTATCGAAGTGCCCGAGGACGGATCGGGCGCGACGTCGTTCCTCAATCTTTATCGCGCATACGAGACCCTGGCGGACGATGTGAAAGAGCGGATCGAGGGGCGTCTCTGTAACCATAGCGCCAATTTCGATTCCTCCGGACGCCCCTATCCTTATGCGGAGACTGGCGATCCGACGAAATCACCGGGGGCCCGTCACCCATTGGTGCGCACCCATCCGGAGACAGGGCGAAAATGTTTGTTCTTGGGACGGCGTCTCGATGCGTGGATCGTTGGGATGGAGGTCGATGAGAGCGAGGAATTGCTCAATGTCATTTGGGATCACGCTACCAGTGATACCTTCAAATGGACGCACGAATGGCGCAACGGCGATATGATCATGTGGGACAACCGCTGCGTCATGCACCGCCGCGACGCCTTCGACCCGTCGCTCCGCCGTCACATGCAACGCACACAAATTGTCGGCACCAAGCCGGAATAGCTGAATTGTCAGGAGAAGGTGCGCTACTCGGTCAACCGGAAAGGCTTTCCGGACCGTCGTAACGTTCATCATAAGCGATGCCCAGGTCTTCCATTTCTTCCTTCAGCATAGCTGCGCCGTGCCAAACGACAGGCACGCCGCCGGGGATTGCGGCGGCTGTGATTGCCTCGAACGTTTCGCGGGGCGTGGCGCCCGCTAAGAGGCCCCGACGGATATGGACCCGTGCGCCGTTCATTTTGCCCTGGGTCAGCAGGATGCCCGTGATAACGAATTCTTTCGTCGCGCGGAAGATCGCCGACTCTTTTCGCGAAATGGTCCAGGTGGAGTAATAATTCTTCAGCGCCGAAAAGTATTCGGGGTCGAGCTCCATCACCGCCTCATGGCCGGGATGCAGAACACCGAGAATTTCGTTCTTGAATTCTTCCGCGACGTCATCGGCCATGAATTTTTCCCTTTGCCCTTAGGCTTTCTTTTGAAACTCCGGATAGAGATTAACATACCCAAGCTCGGCGCGTTTCTTTGCGTTCTCGCGGGCTACGTCCCGCGTCATCGGCGTGAAGCCGTGACCCTCGACGATCCGTTGCATGAAGCACATCCGTGCGGTGACGGCGATGGCGTCGTGCAGGCCTTTTTCATCCCAGCCCGCATCGAAGACGGCGTCGGCGTCCGCCTGCGTCATCTCGCCGGGGGTTAGGGTCAGTTTACGCACGAACTTGAACAGCGGCTTCAGCTTATCGTCGATATCGGCGGAGTCGATATTCTCCAGCAGTTCTTCGATCAAACCGTCTTTTACGCCGTGCGCATAGGCGGCTTCGGAATGGGCGACATAGGCGAAGTTGCAGTCGGCGACGCCGACGACGAAAGAGGCGATCATCTCGCGCTCGCCCGAGGTGAGCGGCGAGGGGCCGTTCATCAGCTCTTGGCTCATCTCCGACCATAGACGGTAGATGTCCGGATAGGCGGTAAAGACATTGGCGGGTCCGGCGGTCTCCGGATGGGATTTGAAAAACGGCATGGCGGTTTACTCTCTGACTGTTTCAGTAGGAGAAGATAGAACCGCCGATCACAAAATCACCCGTCTGCTTCGACCTGTACCTCGACACCATGCAAGGCGGTGCTGTCGACCATGTCGCTGCGAAGCCGCGGGTTGAGCGCATTGATGTTGAGACCGCTCGGACTCTTGCCCGGCCACCGGCCCTTGGGCGCCCAGCCGACACCGGGCGGCGTCTTGTCACTGATCGCGATCCGCATGGAGAGTTCGCCCGCCTCGTTCCATACCCGTGCGGTCGCGCCGTCGGCCAAATTGCGGGAGTGCGCATCATCTGGATGGAGGGTCAGTGTCTCATGCTCAGTGCGCTCGAAGATGCGAGGCTCGTTGTCGTAGGAGGAGTTCATGTGCCATTCATCCGCCGGCGTCAGCAGTCGCAGATTTCCTGCCGCCGGTCGCGCCAAAGGGTCCGGCAGGGGTGTGCGTGGATGTCCGTCCGCTTCTGCCGCCGCGCTGGCGATCTCGATCTTCCCTGATGGTGTCGGATAGGCGTGATCTTCCCATAAGATCACCGGGTCTACGGAGGGATAGAAATTTCCAGCTGCTTTCAATTCATCAAAACTCAGATCGTGCGCCGTCAAGAGGTGCGCCAGGATCGACGCGTCGTCCTCAAAAAGTGCGGGTTCAGTCAGTCCCATAGCTTTGGACAAGCGGCGGAAAATATCCTGGTTCGGTAGCGCTTCGCCAATGGGCTCAGCCGCTTTGGATTGCGGGCCCAGGGTGAGATGAAAATAAGAGCCGACTAGATCATCGAATTCCAGGAAGCTTGCCGCTGGAAGCACATAATCCGCATAGCGCGCGCTGTCGGTCATGAAAAGCTCGGCGACGATTGTGAAGAGTTCTTCTGATTCCAACGCCTTGAGAAGCCTTTTTTGATCCGGGTTCGAGGCCGCGATATTAATGTTCCAAAGGATCAACGCCGTATCGTTCGGCGCCGCTTCGAGATGTGCGCAGAGATCCATGTGGCTGACGGGAGTGGTTTCCGCTTGGCGCAAGCTCTCCTGGCCAACATAGCCCATGTCGAGGCCCCGTGTCGTGCCTTTGCCGTTGAGGAAACAGATACCAGTACCGGGCTTACCGATATTGCCGGTGACCGCCGGCAGCATCGTGACCGCACGAAAAGCATTCCCACCTGTGGGCGCCCGGCACAGAGCTTGGCCGAGGAAGATCATCGATGGTCCGCCACCATAGGCTTCCGCCACCGCCAGAATATCCGCCTCGGACAGTCCGGTCGCCTCGCCAGCACGTGCCGGCGGCCAAGCATCGATTTGCAAATCCAGCTCTGCGAATCCGGTCGTGTGGGCATCAATGAAAACCCGGTCCAACTTACCCATCGCCTTGAGCGCATGCATCAAGCCGAAGGCCAAGGCGGAATCCGTGCCAGGGAAGGGGCGCAGATGAATATCGGCGCGCTCCGCGGTCGGAGTGCGGATCGGATCGACGACGATTAATGTGCCGGGGAATTCCGCCAACCAATGTTTGTCCACATGCGGGCCGCTGGCCGACGGATTGCCGCCCCAGACAATCAGGCATTGGGACGCTGTTGCGGTGCGCGGATCGAACCCGGTAGCGCTGTTCCCCAACACATAGCTGAGGGCGACATGGCCAGAGAGATTGCAGATCGAATCCGGTTCGATCTCCGTCGCACCGATATGATTGAAGAAGCGAAGCGGAAATTGATTGGCGATGACCGAACACGTCCCGGTGTAGTGCGCGGTCAAAATATCTTTCGCGCGATCCTTGGTGATCAATCCGTTGAGCCGGGCGGCGATGTCGGACAACGCTTCATCCCAGGATACTTCCTCGAACGTATCCGAGCCTTTCGGTCCCGTGCGTTTCAGCGGCTTCTGCAGCCGCGCCTTTGGATCGCGCCACACACCATTATAGGCGAGAGTACACTTACCGCAGAGTGATCCTCTATTCGCCGGATGATCCGGGTCACCGGTCACCCGGTCGATGGCGCCGTTTTTCACAACAACACGAATACCGCAGCTGTCATAACAATCGCGCGGGCAGGTGGTCAGAATTGAGGTTTCGGTCATGGTTTAGGGCGCTCCGGTTCGGTGGCGGTAAAGTGAGCCTATCGATAATAAAACCGCATCAGAGCCTCGAAGAGCCAATAAGCTGGAATGGCCTTGGTCCAATGCGGATTTTTGACCTATCTTCCTATCAGCTATTCACGCGTCTTGCGACGCTCAGCCTTTCATTCTAAGGAACGACCACTATGAAATTAATTTGCTCCGGCAATTCCCCTTATGCCCGTCGGCCTCGCATGGCCATCCGCGAAGCCGGTTTGATGGATAAAGTTGAAGAAGTCGATGTCTCTCCGATGCCCGATAATATGGACATGATCCTGGGCTTCGGGCCGGGGGCAAAGGTGCCGGGATTGGTTACCGATAGCGGCACCTATATCAGCGAGACGTTGGTCATATGCCATTATCTCGACGATATCTCTGGCGGGAAATTGTATCCCAAAGACTCAGCCGCACGGGAGCAGGCAATGGTGATCGAGGGGATCGCCTCGTTGCTGATGGACTCCCAATTCGCGCGGTCGCACGAGAAGCGCCGTGAGGATGGCGAGAAATCCCAAGGCGTGATCGACAAGGAAGCGGGCCGTGCGGCGCGTTCCTATGACAGCTTGGAAGGTATGGTCGATTCGTTCGGTGACGACTTCCACATGGGGTTGATGTCGGTCGTGGCCGCACTGGGTTACGCGGATTGGCGCCACCCTGACGATGGCTGGCGGGATGGACGCCCGAAATTGGCTGCTTGGTACAAAAAGATAGAAGATCGTTCGGCCGTGGCCGAAACGAAAGTCGTTCTTTAGGGTAGCGTCGCGGCGTTTATTTTTGGTGTGAAGCCCATCGCCGACCCAAATCGGCAAAAAGGGAATTCGAGGGACAGTTAGATGAATGCACTATATGAAGCGCCGCGGCCCGAAGGCCGTCCGGGCGAAACCGTTGTCACCAGCACGTGCGGCCACAATTGTGGCGGCCGTTGCGTGGTGAACGCCCATGTGGTGGAAGACAAGATAGTTAAAATCTCAACGGATGCCCGGCGCTGGAGTCCCGAACTGGCGCCATTGCCCGCCTGTGCGCGCGGTGTTGGGCAGATCGAGCGTGTCTATCACCCGGATCGCCTGAAGTATCCGATGCGCCGCGTTGGCCCGCGTGGCTCCGGCGAGTTCGAGCGTATTTCCTGGGAGGAAGCCTTGGACGAGGTCGCGGCGCAATTGCTGCGCGTGCGCGAGACCTACGGCAATGCGGCGATCCTCGACGGTTCGCGTTCCGGCAATACGGCGATGTTGCATAGCCGCACTGGGCTGATCCGGTTCCTCAATATGTTCGGCGGCTCCAGCGGCTTGTGGTCGAGCATGTCCTGCGAGGCGGAGATCTTCTCCGTAAAGCAGACCTTCGGACCTGACGTCGTTTATAAGTCGGCGGGGCGTGAGCCGACCGATTACGTGAATTCGAAGCTGATTCTGATGTGGGGCTGGTCGCCTGCCGACGGCACCTTCGGGACCGGCACGCCGCAATATCTGAAGCATGCCAAGGAGCAAGGGGTACGGATCGTTTGCATCGACCCGCGCCGCCATCGTTCCAGCAAGATGCTGGCGGAAGAGCATATCTTCATCCGGCCTTCGACCGATGCGGCGGCCCTGATCGCGATGGCCTATGTCATCGTCAGCGAAGGGCTGCACGACCAAGATTATCTCGATACATATGTGCAGGGCTTTGATGAGCACAGCCTGCCGGCAGGCGCACCTAAGGGTGGCTCCTACCGCGCCTATCTGATGGGCGAGGACGACGGCATTGTGAAGACACCGGAATGGGCGTCGGAGATTTGCGGCATTCCGGCGGAGACAATCCGCCGTTTGGCCATTGAATTTGGCTCGACCAAACCCGCGGCTATTCAATGTGGCTATGCGCCGGGGCGCACCTTGCATGGGGAACAGTTCCACCGCGCGGCTTATGCCTTGGCGGCGATGACCGGCAATATCGGCATTGTCGGTGGCAGCTCCGGCGTCAGCAACGGCTCGACCGGGCGCTCGGGCATCAAGTCGCTACCTGCGGGCAAAAACCCCATAGATTCGAAAATTTCGACACCGCTGCTCGCGGATTGCCTGGAGAAGGGTACGGCGGGCGGTTATCCGGCGGACATCAAATTCATCTATTCAATGGGCGGCGATATCTTCAATCAAGCGCCGAACGCGCCGAAGATCGCAAAAGCGCTCGATAATGTAGAGTTCATCGTCGGCCAGGATCACTTCCTGACTCCAACCACCCGACATGCGGACATCGTTTTGCCCGCGACGACTTTCTGGGAGCGTAACGACGTTCACACCCCATGGGCGGGAGCTGGGCATTACGCGATCTTCATGAAGCAGGCGATCCAGCCGATGTATGAATGTCGTAACGACATGGATATTTTGGCCGACTTGGCCGAACGCGTCGGGATCGAGGGCTTTAACGACAAATCCGAACTCGAATGGTTGCGCGAATTCACTGAAGACACGGTCGACGATTTCGACAAGTTCATGGAAGAGGGTGTGGCCCGCTTCCCAGCACCGAAGGACGCGGTTGCCTTCGCCGAGAAAATTAGGGATCCGGAAAACCACAAATTCACGACGCCGTCCGGCAAGATCGAAATCTACTCGACCGGCCTTGGCGAAAACCCCGATCCGTTCGGGCTTGGCGAGATTTCCGCTATTCCGAAATGGGTGCCGCATATCGAGACCAGCGAGACTTTCCCGCTCAGCATGTTGAGCTCGAAGTCCCGAGCGCGGACGCACTCAATTCACGGCAATCAGGAAAAGCTGAATCGGGTTGATCCGGACGATATTTGGATTCATCCGGCGGATGCCAATCCGCGCGGTATTCAGGACGGCCAAGCGGTGAAGGTGATGAGTGCGTCCGGCTCTTCCATCCTGCCGGTTCGCGTGACCGAGGATATCGCGCGCGGTTGTGTCTCCATGAAGGAAGGCCGCTGGTATGCACCGGACGCTGACGGCATCGACCGCGAAGGTTGTGCCAACGCGGTCACCGTCGATACGACGGCCCGTTGTGGAGCGACAACATACAACACAAACTTCGTCGAGGTGCGTCCGGTTAATCCAGGCCCGGCCTAGTGATTTTTTTGTAGAACCCCCACCGCTGGATGGAGAGGGTGAGGGGGCCCTTCTTTCGGGTAGCCAATCCCGCCCACATCGCCCGGATTAAAATAATCCTCGTCGACCCAGCCGTTCTCGCAGTACTCCGCCATGCATTGCTCGGCGAGCCCCACCATTTGATCGAGCGCGCCCAAGCCGCGTGTGTTGAAGAAGGTTTGGAAGCAGACCATTTCGTTGCTGCCTGCGTAGTTGCAGTCGTAAAGCTCGTGCCGGCCAACGAATTCCGAATACACCTCTTGGTCTGGGAGCGGCACGGTAAACCGCAGGCCCAGCTGATTGGCGTAGTCGTTGCCGATATCGTGGAGGAGATCGAACGAAAGATCGTTCTTATCGATCATCGCTTGATTCTTCTCCGGAGATTGTGGAGTGAGGGCCACGAAAGAAGCGCCGAGAGCTTCGATTTGGTCGTTGATTGACTGCAAAGCATGCAACTCTGCATTACAATAAGGTCACCAAACGCCACGGAACACCGTCAAGACGACGGGCCCGGCGGCGAGCAGTTCGGATGATCCGATGGTTTCATTGAACGCGTTGGGCAGCGAAAACCCCGGGAGGCGGTCGCCTACCTTGACCACGCCGTCCATGATGTTGGACTCGAACAACTCCTCGTTCGCGGCCCCCGTAATGACCCGTTTATTTTCTGCAATGCGTTTCGCACCGACGGCGCGAATCTCATCCAGCTTTTAAGCTAGTGACATTTTCTTAACTCCAATTCAGTTGCAGACCCTGGTGAGGATCGGCGGTTACTTGTTTGCTGGCACCATTACAAGACGAGCGGTCAAATTGGGTCAAACGAGAACCTCCATGGTGCTGAATTAGAACTTCTATGCGGATAGCCGCGCACCGCTTGCGCGCACCGATGATCGCCATAGATCGGTTCTCGCAGCCATTCGTGGGGTGCGATCAAGACGAAGGGAGTCGACATGTCCGAGCCAGCAGAAAAATCACCACTCGCGATCTTTCGCGAGCATTGCGACCGAGGCGATCTCGCCTATCAAGTCTCCGGCGGGAAAGCGTTTTTCTATCCCCGACTGACCGCGCCGGGTACCGGCAGCACCGATATCGATTGGAAGGTCAGCGAAGGTCTGGGCACGGTCTATTCGACCACGACCTTGTTTCCGCGCGGCGCCGATCCCTACGATGTTTCATTGATCGATTTGGACGAAGGCTTTCGCATGATGAGCCGGGTCGAAGGCATCGACCCGCTCGAGGTGAAGATCGGCATGCGAGTGAAGGTCCGCATGATCCCGGGCAGTGATGACGAAGTCCCCTATCCTGTATTCGACCTGGTGGAGGGCGCGTAATGAGCAAAATTCGTGGAAATGCGGCCATTGTAGGGACCGCTGAATCTGATCTCGGCGCTGTCGCGCCCGATATGTCGCCTATTGATTTGATGGCGCAGGGCACGGTCCGAGCGCTTGACGATTGCGGTCTCTCCTTGAAGGATGTCGACGGCATTATGGTGGCGGCGAGCCAATCGCGAATGGCCGCCCTGTCGTTATGCGAATATCTTGGTGTAAATCCGAAAGTATTCGATTCGACACAGGTTGGCGGTTCGTCGTTTATGGCGCACCTCACCCACGCGCAAGCGGCCATTGAGGCGGGCCTGTGCGAAACCGTCCTGGTGGCCTACGGCAGCACGCAACGTACGGTTGGCCGCGCCACCGCATCGTCGCGCGAGCCCAATCCCTACGAAGATCCCTACAATCCGATGATGCCGCCGAGCGCCTACGCCATGGCCGCGGCCCGTCATATGCATGAGTTTGGCACCACGCGGGAACAAATCGCCGAAGTGGCGGTCGCAGCGCGGAAATGGGCACAGCTCAATCCAAAATCCTTCATGACCGACGATTTGAGTGTGGAAGGTGTGTTGGGTGCGCGCATGGTTAGCCATCCGTTCACGGTTCGGGATTGCTGTTTGGTGACCGATGGCGGTGGTGCCATCGTCTTGACCACACCCGAGCGCGCCAAGGACTTGAAGCAGAAGCCGGCCTACATCCTCGGCACGGGCGAGGCGATCACCCACGCGATGATCAGCCAGATGCCGGACCTGACGACCACCGGCACTGCGATTTCCGGTCCCATCGCTTTCGAGCGGGCGGGCGTCAAACCTGCTGACATCGATGTCTTGGCGCTCTATGACGCTTTCACGATCAACGTCATCCTGTTCCTGGAAGATCTGGGCTATTGCCAAAAGGGCGAAGGCGGCGCGTTTGTCGAAGGCGGCCGGATCGCACCCGGTGGAGAGCTTGCAGTCAATACGTCCGGCGGTGGGCTCTCTTATTGCCACCCCGGCATGTACGGCTTGCTGGTCCTAATCGAAGCCGCCCGGCAAATTCAAGGCGTTTGCGGCGATCGCCAACAAGACGGCGTCAACCTGACCCTGGCGCACGGCAACGGCGGCGTGTTGTCGAGCCAGTGCACGGTCATTCTGGGCAACGAAGATACGCTTTAGGAGCTTACCTGTTCTCGGCCAGCACCTGGCCTGCGAGGTAAAGCGAGCCGCAGATTAGGATGCGGCCGGGAGCGGAGTTCTGTTGGACGATGGTCTCGATCGCTGTGGCAAATCCCGCCGCCGGCGCGGCGGATAATCCTACCGCATGACCGGCTTTGGTGGCTTCAGATGCCGAAAGGCTGGCCTCCTCGTTGGGAATCGCCACCCCGTGCAATCCAATTGCGCGGGCCGCCAATGGACGTAAGAAATCCGTTGGTTCCTTGCTATTCAACATACCGAATACCAGATACAATGCTCGATCTGTCCATTCCGCCGCAACGGCGGCAAGCATCTCGCCCGCAGCGGCATTGTGTCCACCATCGAGCCACAATTCCCAACCCGGCGGCAGAAGGTCGACAAGTTTACCGGTGGCGAGGTGTTGGACCCGCGCCGGCCATTCGACCGTCCGCAGGCCTCGTGAAATCGCTGCGTCGTCAACCTTAAATCCGTCGAGATTTCCAAGACCGGCGATGGCCAGACCCGCATTTTCGATTTGGTGCGGTCCTGGAAGTGCCGGTAACGGAAAGCGGCGGCGGGTTTGGGCGTTTTCGAATATCAGCGCGTTGTCTTCCCAAGTGCTATGCCATTCCGCGCCCGCACGATAGACCGAGGCGCCTCGTGCCTTGGCCGCGTCTTCAATCACTTCGGCTGCGATCGCTGTTTGCGGGCCCACGATGGTCGTCACGCCGCGCTTTTGGATCGCTGCTTTCTCACCGGCGATCTCTGCCAATGTATTTCCGAGAAATTGCATGTGATCCATCGAGATCGGGGTAATCGCCGTCAGCGCCGGTCGGTCGATCACGGTGGTCGCGTCGTAGCGCCCGCCAAGCCCGCATTCAAGCAATACAATATCGGCGGGCGTCTCAGCAAAGGCCTTGAAGGCCGCGGCCGTGGTGATCTCGAAATAAGTGATCTGCTCACCCTGGTTCGCGGACTCGCAAACTTCAAGCAGATCGGACAGCGCGTCTTCCTCGATCAAACTACCTGCCAATCGAATGCGCTCGTTGAACCGAACGAGATGCGGCGAAGTATAGGCATGCGTTCGGTAGCCGGCCGCCTCCAGCATCGCGCGCAGAAAGGCGATAGTCGAACCTTTGCCGTTTGTGCCCGCGACATGAACGACCGGCGGTAGTTTTTCGTGCGGATTGCCGAGGCGTTTCAACAGTCCCAAGACTCGGCCCAAGGACAGATCGATTTTTTTCGGGTGGAGCCGCAGCAGACGCTCCAAAATGGCGTCGCTCTTTGCCATGAATGATATTAAGCGCTACGTGCAGGAAGCGGCTCTACCGCTTCCTTTGCTTTCGGTCGGGGATGGCGCAGTAAGCGCACTACCCGGCCCAAGACCTCGCGCAGTTCGGGTCGCTTCGCCACGATGTCGACCATGCCGTGTTCCAACAGATACTCGGCGGTCTGGAAATTATCTGGCAGGGTCTCGCGTACGGTTTGCTCGATGACCCGGGCACCGGCGAAACCGATCATCGCCCCCGGTTCCGTGATGTGAACATCACCAAGCATCGCGAAACTGGCGGAGACACCGCCGGTTGTGGGATCGGTCAACAACACGATATAGGGAAGACCCGCTTCCTTCACCATCTGCACGGCGATGACCGTGCGGGGCATTTGCATCAGCGACAGCGCCCCTTCCTGCATCCGAGCACCGCCCGATGCTGTAATGGCGATCAGCGGTGTGTGACGTTCGACCGCGACTTCCGCTGCTCGCACCAACGCTTCGCCCACGGCGACACCCATTGAGCCGCCCATGAACGAGAAGTTCAGACCCGCGATGACAACATCGACGCTGTCCAGTTTGCCGAGCGCGACGATGACGGCGTCTTGCGCGCCGGTCTTATTGCGGGCTTCCTTTAGGCGGTCGGTGTATTTCTTATCGTCGCGGAACTTAAGCGGATCGGCGAGCGCGCTCGGTAAATCGATCGACGTGTATTCGCCATCGTCGAACAGCATCTTCAGGCGTTCCGTTAGCGGTATCCGCATGTGATGACCGCAGTTCTGGCAGACATGTAGATTCGCTTCCAAGTCGCGATGGAAGATCATTTGGTCGCAGCTCGGGCATTTCGTCCACAGATTGTCCGGGACGTCCTTACGCTTAACTAGAGCTCGGATCTTCGGCCGCACGAAATTCGTGAGCCAACTCATTTCCCGCGCACTCCGGCGGCAAGTGCGCTGACGAACTCCAATACGTTCCCGACCATACCCGGTTGCGCACGACCTTCATCGTCCAATCCCGCCACGATACTTTCGACGATGGCGGAACCAACTACCGCCGCGTCGGCGGTCCGGGCGATGGTTGCTGCCATCTCCGGTGTCTTGATTCCAAACCCCACCGCCACCGGAAGATCGGTGTGGGATTTCAAATAGTCGACTGCATTGCGCGTTGCTTCTTCAGGCACGGACGCCGTCCCCGTGATGCCAAGAATGGAGACATAGTAAACGAAGCCGCTGGCATTGTTCAGTACTTTCGGCAGGCGCCGCGCATCGGTTGTAGGCGTGGCAAGGCGAATCCAGCGGATATCGGCGTCAATCGCCGGGATGCAAAGCTCGGAATCTTCCTCCGGTGGCAGATCGACGATGATCAATCCGTCAACGCCTGCGGCTTTGGCGTCACTTAGGAAGGCTTCGACCCCGTATATGTAGATCGGATTGTAATAACCCATCAGGATAATCGGTGTATCGTCGTCCTGTTCTCGGAAGCTACGAACGAGATCCAGTGTCTTAGCTAAGGTAGCCCCGTTCTTTAATGCGCGCAGTGATGAGGCCTGGATTGCCGGACCGTCCGCCATCGGATCGGAAAACGGCATGCCGAGTTCGATCAAATCGGCGCCGGCGGTGGGCAATCCCAAAACGATTTCGCGCGATGTTTCCGGATCCGGGTCACCGGCGGTCAAGAAGGTTACCAAGCCACCCCGGCCTTCCGCTTTCAGCGCGGCGAATCGCCGCTCGATTCGTCCATCACCGTTCATATTTCTTGTCCCAAGGCTTCAGCGACGGTGAAGATATCCTTATCGCCTCGCCCGCACATGTTCATGCAGATGATATGGTCCTTCGGCAGATCGCCTGCGATCCGACCGATGAACGCCATGGCGTGCGCGGGCTCCAACGCCGGGATGATGCCTTCGAAGCGCGAACACATCTGAAACGCATCCAAGGCTTCGGTATCGGTCGCGGAAACATATTCGACCCGCTCAATCTCCTTCAGCCAGGAATGTTCCGGTCCGATGCCCGGATAATCGAGGCCAGCCGAGATCGAATGCGCGTCTTCGATTTGTCCGTCGTCATCCATCAACAAATACGTGCGGTTGCCGTGCAACACGCCGGGCGCCCCGCCGGTCAGCGATGCGGCGTGCTCGTTCGTATCGAGTCCCTTACCCGCCGCCTCGACCCCGAACATCCGCACTGAAGCGTCGTCGAGGAAGGGATGAAACAGACCAATGGCGTTCGAGCCGCCGCCGATACAGGCGACGAGCGTGTCCGGCAAGCGACCCTCCGCTTCCTGCATTTGCTCTCGGACCTCGTTGCCGATAACCGATTGGAAATTACGTACCATTGCCGGATAGGGATGAGGCCCCGCTGCCGTGCCGATGATGTAGAACGTGTCCTCAACATTGGCGACCCAATCGCGCAATGCCTCGTTCATGGCATCCTTCAGGGATTTCGAGCCGCTTTCGACCGGAATGACTTCCGCCCCTAACAGTTTCATGCGAAACATGTTCGGTTTCTGCCGCTCGATATCCTTCGATCCCATATAGACCACGCAGGGCAGGTCGAAGAGCGCGCAGACCGTCGCGGTTGCAACCCCATGCTGTCCGGCACCGGTCTCCGCGATGATGCGCGTCTTTCCCATGCGCTTGGCCAGCAAGATTTGCCCGATCGTATTGTTGATCTTGTGAGCGCCCGTATGGTTCAGCTCGTCGCGCTTGAAGTAAATCTTCGCGCCGCCGAAATGCTCCGTCAGACGTTCCGCCAGATAGAGCGGGCTTGGTCGACCGACGTAATGCTTCAGATACCGATCCATCTCCGCTTGATAAGAGGGATCGGCCTGCGCTGCGTCATAGGCGTGCTCGACTTCGAGGATGAGCGGCATCAGGGTTTCGGCGACATAGCGACCGCCGAAAATACCGAAATGTCCGTCGTCGTCGGGTCCGCTGCGAAATGTATTCAGTTGTTGTTCCGCGGTCATGGGGTGCCGCTTTCCTAGGATCGTTCAAATCAGAAAGCGGTCATAAACTACGCTGGGCGGCAAGTCCACAGACCGGCTCTATCTTCATCGAATCTTGGACACCGCACCCAAGAATTTCGCGATCTTCTCAGGGTTCTTGCGGCCTGGCACATCCTCGACGCCTGAGGAGGTGTCGACGATGGGTGCCGCGGATAATTCTACCGCCTCGGCGACGTTCTCCGCGGTCAATCCGCCAGCCAGCATCCATGGTAGCGGCCATTTGTGGCCTGAAAGGATGCGCCAATCGAAACTGACTGCGTTGCCACCCGGCAAGGCGTCTTTCATGTCCTTTGGTGGTTTGGCGTCGAACATTAACGCATCGGCGACCCGGATATAGGGTTCGGCAGCCGCCAAATCTCCCGGATCGGAAATCTTGATGACTTTCATCACTTTTTTGCCCGTCCGCGCTTTTAGATCGGCAACCCGTTCCGGTGTCTCGCTGCCATGTAATTGCAGGATATCCAGTTTGACGACGAAGAGGGTCTTGTCGATCTGATCGTTTTCCGGGTCGACGAACAGGCCGACCTTTTGCACGCGCTCCGGCACAACTGAGGCGAGCCCCATGGCTTCTCCCGGATTTACCGACCGTGGGCTTGGCGGATAAAAGACGAGGCCAACATGGCTGGCGCCGCCGGAAATTGCTCCGCGCATCGCTTCCGGATCGTTAATTCCGCAGATTTTGGCTGTGATGCTCATTCTGCCTCCAACTCCCCGACAATCCGAAAGACGGCTTCGACGGGATCGTCGGCCTGAGTGATGGGGCGACCGATCACCAAATGAGTGGCACCGTTGGCCAAGGCCTGCTTCGGCGTCGTGAAACGCTTCTGGTCATTGGTCGCCGACCAAGAGGGGCGAATGCCGGGCACAATCCGCACGAAATCATTGCCGCACGCCGCGCGGACGCCGGCGGATTCTTCCGGCGAACAGACTACGCCATCCAGCCCGGAATCCTTGGTGAGGCGGGCCAAGCGTAACACCTGATCGTGGGGTGGAGGTTTCTGCCCCACTGCGACGAGATCATCCTCATCCATGCTGGTGAGGACGGTGACCGCCGCGACGATCGGTTTGGCGACATTGTGAAGGTCTGCCGCTTCTGCTGCTGCGTTCGCCGCCGCGCGCATCATCGCGCCGCCACCGGACGCATGCACATTGAGTATCGATGCACCGGTCGCGCTGGCTGCTCGCACCGCACCAGCCACGGTATTCGGAATGTCGTGGAACTTCAAATCGAGAAAAACATTCACGCCCATCTCGACAATCGCCCGAACGGCATCTGGTCCGTTAGTGGCGAAGAACTCAAGCCCAAGCTTAAAGCCGCCGACTTGGCCGGAGAGCCGCCGCGCCAAGGCGCGTGCTTCCGCCGCGGCCGTTAGATCAAGGGCGACGAATATGCGCTCGGATGGTCTCATAATTAATCGGCTCTCTATATCGCGGGTTAGGGTAGGTTTTGACTCAAGCGGTCGAGCTCAGCAACCGCAAAACTCAAATGGTAGAGCGAGGAGGCGGGGAGCGATTCGTAAAAATTCGTCCCGTCGTCTCGAATGTGTTCATGCCAGTTGCCGCCGCCGCCGACAAGATGGTGACGCAAAAGCGAGTCTAATCCTGCGTCGACCCGTGCTGCCGCCGCACCATCGTTTGCGTGCTCCAATCGGGCCAGGTGCCCCTTCAAGGCCTCCGTTTGTGGCCACAAGCGCCGGCTGTCTTGATGGACAGCCCCGGTAGAGGTCACTTCGTCCAAGAGGCCGCCGCTGGTCGCGTCATATCCATGGTCTAGGGCGAAGGCATAAAGTCTGGCGGCCGTTTCAACAGCCCGGTGATCATCCGACAGGGCCGCATAGTGATGGAGCAGCCAGACCCATTCCATATGATGTCCCGGCTCGACAATTGTGCCCATCTCACCTGGTACCGGGTCGAGCTCGTCAGTGAAATACTCGCGCAAGGTACCGTCGACAATAAACTTCGTCCGCGCCAGGTCGAACAGCACTTCGGCGCGCCCTAGGTAGGCGTCATCGCCTGTTGCATCAAAGAGCGCCAAGATAGCTTCGAATAAATGCATGTGCGGGTTTTGCCGCCGAGGTCCCTGCCCGAGACCGCCGCCTGCCAAAATAGTCTCCGAGTATCCACCGGACGGGTGTGCCCGTTCCGCATCGAGATAATCCAGCGTCACGCTTGCGGTGGACAACGCATCTTCTCTTCCAAAGGCGCCGTGCATCCATGCGGCGGCAAATAATGCAAAAGCTTGATCGTACAATTCCCGGCTGTCGTCTTGAGGCGATCCGTCTTGGGCGACGCGGTGGCGCCAGCCACCGTCCGGATGGGCGCCATGAGACAGCATGAAATCGAAACCGGATGCGGCGGCATTCGGCGCTTCCGGCAGTTCGTCTGCGAACACGGCAAAGACATAGCATTGCCGCGCCTGCACCATGATTCGTTTGCCCTCGTTTATTATCGGTGTTTGGTTGAAATTGAGTTTTTCGTGAAAGCCGCCGTCCTGATGATCGTACCCTTTGTCCGACCAGAGCGGCAATGTCTCCGCAACCAACCAGTTGCGGAGGCGGCTATGGTCCCACATGCTTGACGCGCGCTACTTTGGGCCCGCGGCAATCAGCGCGCGCGGCTCCGAAGGATGTGATTTGGTAGTTTCGGCTTGCTCGAGTTTGTGTTTGAGGTCGGCAATCTCGCGCTTTTCGTCCCGCGCTTTTCGTTCAGCTATTCGCGCGCGGCTGCGTGTCTTGCCGGCATTGATCCAGGAAATAAAGCCACCGCTGAAAAATCCGACGGCGAGGACGCCAAGGGCCAGAACGAATACAGGTACCGTGACCGAACCTGGTAGCGGTATCAGCTCCAATTCGACAGGTCCCCTATTGGAGATCGCGAATAAAACCGCGAGGAACATCAAGGGTGCTGCGACGAACCAATAAAGGTATTTCATTTAAGTTTTGAGGCTCAAGTAGCCTTGTCGTTAATCAGGTCGCGGAGTTGCTTTCCGGTCTTAAAAAACGGTACCACCTTGCTGTCGACACTCACCGTCGCGCCCGTCCGCGGATTCCGTCCAGTCCGGGCATCGCGGTATTTTACGGAGAACGCGCCGAACCCGCGCAACTCCACTCGGTCGCCTTGTTCTAAGGCTGTCGTGATTTCTTCGAATACCGCAGAAACGATCCGCTCGACATCGCGCTGATACAAATGTGGATTGAGCTCGGCAATGCGTTGGATCAATTGTGACTTGGTCATACTGCCACCCCGGCTTTTCTTCCCCTAAGACCTGCAGTCTAAATTCGACCTTCATATGGGCCACTTTTTATTCCTTAAAACCGCAGGAAAAGTAAAGTTTGCCAGAGGTAGGGAGGCCCGTCAAGCGGTAACCCACTAGAAAGAAAGGCTTTTGCTGTCGGTTTCCTGTACATCCAAAAGCGAAGGGCGGCGTATGGCGCCGCCCTTCAGGATACTTTTGGAAAATGCCCCGCCGGAACTACGCGTCCGGCGTGCTTTTCTCTTCCGTGGTATCGTCGGAGTCTTCATCGGCCACTTCCTTGCTGTCTTCCTGGTCGTCGGCATCTTGATCGCCAGCTTCCTGTTGTTTCGACCGCAAGGCCGCACCGAGGATATCGCCCAGCGATGCGCCCGCGTCGGAGCTGCCATAATCGGCCATCGCCTTCTTCTCTTCCTCGACTTCGCGCGCCTTGATCGACAGGCCGATCTTACGGGTTGATTTGTCGATCGATGTTACTTTCGCATCGACCTTTTCACCGACCGCAAACCGGTCCGGGCGTTGCTCGGAACGGTCGCGCGAAAGGTCAGACTTACGAATGAAGCCTTTGACGCCATCGGAGATCGTGACTTCGATACCACCTGTCGTGATTTCCGAAACCGTGCACGTGACAACCACACCGCGGGTGACGTTCGACATCTCGGATTCGAAAGGATCGCTGGTCAGCTGTTTCACGCCGAGGCTGATGCGCTCTTTGTCGACATCGATATCGAGCACCTTGACCTTGACCATATCACCCTTGTTATAGACTTCGATGGCTTCTTCGCCGGCTTTCTCCCAATCGAGGTCGGACATGTGGACCATGCCGTCGATCTCGCCCGGCAGGCCGACAAACAGACCGAATTCGGTGATATTCTTGACCTCGCCTTCCATCTCGGAGCCGAGCGGATGCTGCTCCAGGAACGCATCCCACGGGTTTGACATCGTCTGCTTGAGGCCCAGGCTGATCCGGCGCTTTTGCGGATCGGTATCAAGGACCTGCACTTCCACTTCCTGACTGGTCGAGACAATCTTGCCAGGATGGACGTTTTTCTTGGTCCAGCTCATCTCGGAGACGTGCACCAAACCTTCGACTCCGGGCTCCAGCTCTACGAAGGCGCCGTAATCGGTGATGTTAGTGACGCGGCCCGTGAAGCGGACGTCGACAGGATATTTCGCTTCGACACCTTCCCACGGATCGGCTTCAAGCTGCTTCATACCAAGGCTGATGCGCTGGGTCTCGCGGTTGAAACGAATGACCTGCACGTCGATGCTTTGGCCGATCTGCAAGGCTTCCGACGGATGATTGATGCGGCGCCACGCGATATCCGTGACGTGCAGCAATCCGTCGACGCCGCCGAGGTCAATAAACGCGCCGTAATCGGTGATGTTTTTGACCACACCGTTGAGTACTTGGCCTTCCTTGAGGCCGGCGATCAGCTCGGTGCGCTGTTCGGCGCGGCTTTCCTCGAGTACGGCGCGACGCGAAACGACGATATTGCCGCGCGAGCGATCCATCTTGAGGATTTGGAACGGCTGTGGCGTGCCCATCAGTGGGGTCACGTCGCGGACCGGCCGAATATCTACCTGGCTACCTGGCAAGAATGCCACTGCGCCCTGCAGGTCGACGGTGAAGCCACCTTTCACGCGACCGAAGATAACGCCGTTTACACGCTCGGTTTTCTCGAACGCTTTCTCGAGTTCCGTCCAGGCTTCCTCGCGGCGGGCTTTCTCGCGCGACAGAACGGCTTCGCCATTCTTGTTTTCCATCCGCTCAAGGAAGACCTCGACGGTATCGCCGACCGATAATTCGGCCTTTTGCCCGGAAGGGGCGAATTCTTTGAGGAGGACGCGGCCTTCGGATTTGAGGCCCACGTCGATCAGCGCGAAGTCATTCTCAACGGAGATGACGCGCCCTTCGATAACTTGACCGACGAGATTATTTTTCGAACCCATCGATTCTTCAAGGAGGGCTGCAAAGCTCTCCTTTTCAACAGCTTGTTCAGACATGTTAGTTTCGGTCCTTCATAGTATGTTGTTTTTCCGGCCAGCCGGTTGTGTCCGGCGGTCTTTTGTGAAAACGCAACGACGAAGCGCTCAGCGAGAATCGCTCAGCACATCCGGCGTTCTTGATTGTTCGGCAGTCCGTCAGCGTCCGGTTCGTTCAATTTCCTCCAACGCGGCGGAGAATGCCTGATCGGCATTGAGGTCGGACGTATCAAGGATAAAGGCATCTTCCGCGGGCTTTAGCGGCGCGACGGACCGATTAGTATCGCGTTCGTCGCGTTCCTTCATATCCTGCAAAACGACCGCATATATAATGCTCTTGCCGCGCTCTAGCAACTCTTTATGGCGGCGTTCCGCGCGGATATCGGTGTTGGCGGTCACGTAAAGCTTAACTTCCGCCTCGGGGCAGACAACGGTGCCAATGTCGCGTCCGTCCAAGACGGCACCTTTCAGGCCGCCCGGCGGCACCGCCGCGAAGTGGCGTTGAAACTGCAAAAGTAAGTCGCGGACGGACGTGATGGCGGCAACCTTCGAGGCCGCGACGGCTGCGATGTCACCGCCGAGCTCGGGATCGGCCAAGATTGCCGGTTCAAGCGATTTTGCCGCCTGCAAGGCGACGCTTTCGTCGGCGGGATCGCCGCCGCCGTGCACCACCATCATGCCGACGGCGCGGTAAAGCTTACCCGTATCCAAATGCGCGAACCCCAAATGGGCTGCTAAGCGTTTAGAAAGAGTCCCCTTACCCGATGCAGACGGGCCGTCTATGGCGACGATCATGAACTCTCTCCTTCGATTTCAGCGCCTATGGCGTTCATCAGACCGGCGAACCCCGGAAAACTGGTGTCGATGGGCGAGGTGTCATCGACTGTAATGGGCTGTGTGGCGCCCATACCCATAACCAGGAAACTCATGGCAATCCGGTGATCGTGCCGCGATTCTGCCGTGCCGCCGCCTGCCGGCCGCGTCCCGTTTCCGGTGACGATCAGGTCGTCGCCCTCGATCGTGGCATCGACTCCGTTCGCCATTAGACCGTCGAGAATTGCTGCCAACCGGTCGCTTTCCTTAACCCGCAATTCGTTCAAGCCGCACATCCGGGTCTCGCCCGATGCAAATGCAGCGGCAACCGCGAGCACCGGATACTCGTCGATCATCGACGGCGCACGTGCCGCCGGAACATTCACGCCGTTTAAATTTCTGTGTCGGATCACCAGATCGGCCACCGGCTCGCCCGCAATATCGCGCGGATTGGTCTCTTCGATGGTGGCGCCCATTTCCCGCAGTGTCACCAGCAAGCCGTTGCGGTGCGGGTTGAGCCCGATACCGGGCAGGACAACTTCCGACTCGGCGACGATGAGAGCGCCAATAATGGGAAACGCGGCGGAACTAATGTCGCACGGTACGATAATGTCGGCGGCCTCCAGCTCGGGTTGGCCGACGAGCGTGACGCGCCTTGCGCCATCCGCTTCTTTTTTCATTCGGACAGTAGCGCCGAAATGCCGCATCATACGCTCTGTGTGATCGCGGGTGGGTTCCGGCTCGATCACACTGGTCTCTCCCGGCGCATTCAATCCCGCAAGCAGGATGGCTGACTTAACCTGAGCAGATGGGACCGGCAGCACGTATTCGATCGGCATGGGATCGGACGCGCCAACAATGGCAAGTGGCAAGCGGCCGCCGTCACGAGAAAGAATACGCGCGCCCATTTCGCCGAGCGGCTCGGCAACCCGCGCCATCGGTCGTGACCGTAGCGACGTGTCACCGGTAAGGAACGCTGTCATGTCGTGGCCGGCCAAAACCCCCATGAGGAGCCGTGCGCCAGTGCCCGCATTACCCATGTTGAGTACATCGTCCGGTTCCGCCAATCCGCCAACGCCGACGCCGGCGACTCGCCAGGATCTAGAGCCAAGCTGTTCGACCTTGGCGCCCATGGCGCGCATCGCGGCGGCGGTGCGG
>CAJWTF010000034.1 GCA_913046825.1 uncultured Rickettsiales bacterium
CGGACAGCGTCTACCCTCCGACACCCAATCGATTACTCCCCAATCGTGGGGCTTCAGCATCATCCCCGTCTCGAGGTCACGGATTGGCGATATCTTGTCGACACGCAAGGGAAGCATCGGATCGCAAATCAGCGCCATAACTGGCTTGCCGCGGTCGGCATTCACACTTGCGTTGTGGGCAATGCACGACGCTACGTCATAAGCCGGAATCACGTCGCCAAGGTCTATAGTAAATTTGCCCTTGAGCGTAACGCTGCCACTGGCCGAGTTTTCGTCTTCGTTGCTACCTGCTAGGTTAAGCGCCATGACGTCACATCGTTTCCGCTAACTATTCGATAAGCGTTCTAACCGTCTTTAGCAAGAAATTTCTGAATTTATTAAAGTATTCGGAAGTGTTAAAAGCAAATGAATTGCAGTTTTATTTGTTATATTCAGCCGGCAAACGGGTCACGCACCATAATTGTATCGTCACGTTCGGGACTGGTCGATAAGAGCGTCACCGGAGCTTCGATCAATTCTTCGATGCGGCGAATATACTTAATCGCCGTCGCCGGTAAATCGGCCCAGGAGCGTGCGCCCTGCGTGCTGTCGCTCCAGCCTTCCATGCTTTCGTAGACCGGTTTGGCTGCCGCCTGTAACGACGGCAAGGTCGGAAAGTAATCGAACTTCTGACCGTCAATTTTATACCCAACGCATACTTTCAGCTCGCTCAAGCCGTCCAACACATCAAGTTTGGTGAGCGCGATGCCATCCATACCGGATAATTTCACAGATTTACGTACCAACACCGCGTCGAACCACCCACAGCGCCGTTGGCGTCCTGTAACCGTCCCGAATTCCTTCCCCCGTTCGCCAAGGCGACGACCGACCTCGTCTTCTAGTTCCGTCGGGAATGGTCCCGAACCGACACGGGTCGTATAGGCCTTGGTAATACCCAGGATGTAATCGAGTGATTTCGGCCCCAATCCCGTGCCCGCCGCAGCCGCGCCGGATACAGTGTTCGACGAGGTGACGAACGGATAGGTTCCGTGGTCGACATCAAGCATGATTCCTTGCGCGCCTTCGAAGAGAATCCGTTTTCGATTCCGGCTTGCCTCATCCAACTCCCGCCAGACACTCGCGGCATAGGGCAAAAGTCTCGGCGCCAATTCTTTCAACTTGTCGAGCAATTCATCTCGGTCGATTTCTTCCTGTTCGAATCCTCGCAACAAAGCGTTGTGATGCACCAGCAACTCGTCGATCTTTTCGCCAAGTTTATCCAAATCCGCCAGATCGCAAACTCGGATCGCCCGCCGAGCCGTCTTATCCTCATAGGCGGGACCGATGCCGCGCCCGGTCGTGCCAATCTTAGCCTTGCCACGGGCTTCCTCGCGCGCCCGGTCCAAGGTTCGGTGTAACGGCAATATCAACGCCGCGTTTTCAGCCACCTTGAGCCGGCTCGGGTCCAATTTTACACCCTGTTCCTCGATCCGTTCGATCTCTTCCAACAAGGCCCAAGGATCGACGACAACACCATTGCCGATCATCGACAATTTACCGGGCCGCACGACGCCAGAAGGCAGCAAACTGAGTTTGAAGACCTCCCCGTCGATGACCAAGGTATGGCCAGCGTTATGCCCACCCTGGAAACGCACCACCACATCGGCACGCTCCGAAAGCCAATCCACGATCTTACCTTTACCCTCGTCGCCCCATTGCGAGCCGATGACCACAACATTTGCCATTAGTGCTCGTCCTTATTCTTTTTCGATGGAATCGCGACCGGTTGGCCGTCGACTAATACATGTGTGCAATTCATCCGAAGCGCGTCGTCGGCCGCTTCCGCACTAGGCGCAAGCCCAGCGACCGTCGTCCACCCCTCATCACGCAACCCGCGTCCGAGCGCCACCGGCGTGCCGTGCGGCAGAAACACTCGCTCGTCGTTCTCAACCGGCGACACGGCGCGAGCAATACTGTCGAGAAACAGAGTAAATCCAATCGCCGGCTCTGACCCGGCCCCGGCAACATACCGCCCACCACGTCCGAGCGAGCCCCTGACGCCCTTCGCAAAGAGTGTAAAACTCAATCCGGTGTGATACTCAAAGCCTCGATTTTCGGCAGGGTCGATTGTCAATGTTAGTGTCGGCACACTCTCGCCAACCTGACGCGCAACCATCTCCAACCGCTCGCACTCTGCTCTCGCGGAGGGCGGAAGATCAACCACCTGCAATGCAACCAAGCCTTCCTCCATGGGTCCGGCGGCTGTCAACAACCCACCCAGCATCGAGGCTGCCTGTCCGCCAAGCGCCGCCACCGCAGCGGCATCCTTGCGGTCCAACGCCAAGCGCGCCCTTTCGCTCGTCTCATCATCCAAATCAAGCGCCCGACAGACCGTCGGCGTCAGGGTCGGCAAATTGATATCGACGGACACATCTCGAACTCCAACCGACATCAGCGCTTCCGTCGCTAGCGCGATAACCTCGGCATCAGCTTCGGCCCGGTCAGTTCCGATCAACTCAACGCCCACTTCGTAGAACTGTCGTTCGGGGCGCAATTGATCGCCGCGTACACGCAAGACAGGACCCGCATAGGCAAGCCGCAGGGGCCGCGCGACCCTTGCCAACCGCGTCGCCGCGATTCGCGCGACTTGGGGCGTAATATCGGCGCGCACACCCATCATTCGCTGGCTCACCGGGTCCATCAGCCGAAATGTCGCCAATTCGACGCCCTGACCGGCGCCGTCCAGCAAACTGTCCTCAAACTCCACTAATGGTGGGTCGACGCGGTCATAACCACGCTCGCCGATCGAGCGCAACAATTGCTCGACGATTGCCGCTTCGTGGGCGGCATCAGGGGGCAAGGCATCGCGCAGACCGTCTGGTAACAGGGCCTTATTAGGTGAAATACTCATCGATCGTCCATGAATGAAAGCGGCGGACGGCGATAACTAGCGCGCCCGGATAGGCACGGCAAGGGGAGGGGTTATTGCAATATCGCTTCGACTGTCCCGTCCTTGCGTCCATACAATATATCCATCGAACCTTTGGCGTCGATATCGACCCGCAAGACTTCGGTGACGATTGGTGCGCCCCTGGGCCCTTCCCAAAGCGTGGTGAATTTCCGGCCGCGAAAGGTAACGGCGACCAGCCGGTCTTTGCTCCCATTTGGCAGAACAATATCCAGCACCCCATCGCCGTTCAAATCCGCAACCACAGCCATTTCCAGCACGGTCGAGCCCATGCTATGCGTCGAATATCCGCCGGCATGTCCGATCGACTTCAGCCGAGACACCTCGCGGCCGTATATCACCAACGTCTTGCCGCGATGCGGTGTCTCCACGACGGCGATATCCATCTCACCATCAGCATCAAAATCGCCCGCCCCAATCGGATTGAGCCAGCGATAGGCGAATCCAATCGACGGCGACACGGCAAACTGTTCGATTTGGCGCTCACCGATTCGATAGACCGAGACCGCAGCGCCCTCGGAAAGTGACGAGCGCGCTAGGATGATCTCATCCAAGCCGTCACCGTCCATATCCGCGAGACGCGGCGTCAAATCCTCGAAGACATACTGATCGCCGAGTTCGTATACCATCTCCCGGCCATCGCGCAGTTGCACTTTGAGAGCGCCTCCTTCGATCAGGTCACCCAATACACCGTGATCGTAGCGACCCGTTGGCTGCACCAACCAGGCACGGCGGACTTGGTTTTTCCCTATCGCGACTCCGGCGTGGGGAATGGCGTCCGATGGCGCTTCCTCGACAAACGGAATGTCGACCGGCTTTTGTAAGGGTTTCCCCGCCACAATAGCGAAGCCGCCTGCCGTCCCGTGTCCGAAGACGACCCCGGTATTCGGGTCGATCACGAGATGAGAGACCCCGTCGACCTGGCCCAACGTCACAACCCGGAGGCCAGCGGCCAAGCTTTCGGCCGAGAACAAGACAAATATCAGGAACGAAAATACGCGCATCATGAGTCGTCAGAACTCCAAAGCCTTTACCTGCACAATATTCGGCAACCCTTCTAGCGTCTCCAACAGATCATCCGAGATCGCCTGATCAATTTGTAGTAACGCAATGGCGTCGTCACCCGGCGCCGAGCGTCCCAGATGGAAGGTCGCAATATTCACACCACCATCTCCAAGCGCCTTGCCGAGGTCGCCGATCACACCGGGGCGATCCTTGTTGGTGATATAAAGCATATGCGCGCCCCATTCCGCTTCGATGGGAATATCTTTGATCTCGACAATGCGCTCCCGGTTACCGCCGAAGATCGTCCCTGCCAGATTGCGCACCCGTCGCTCGGTCTTCACCGACAGACGGATTAGGGCTTCGTAGTCGCCCGGCTGCTCCTGTTTCGTCTCGGTAATTTCAATACCGCGATCCCGCGCCACGGAGACTGCATTGACCATGTTGATATTGTCCAATTGAGGGCGCAGCAGGCCGGCGATGGCGGAGGCGATCAACGGCCGCGTATTCAGAGTTGCGACATGCCCCTGAAATTCGATAGTGATGGATTGCAACCCACTCTCAGTCAGCTGGCCGGCAAAACTCCCGAGCTTCTCCGCTAACGACATATAGGGTTTTAGATGCGGCGCCTCTTCCGCTGTCACTGACGGCATGTTGATCGCGTTAGAGACCGCGCCGGTCAGTAGGAAGTCGGACATTTGCTCGGCCACTTGCAAGGCGACGTTCTCTTGCGCCTCGCTGGTCGCTGCCCCCAGATGCGGCGTCGCAATAATTTGCGACATACCAAACAGCACATTTTCGGTCGCCGGTTCCTCCGCGAACACGTCGATGGCGGCACCCGCAACCTTGCCATTCTCGATCGCATCGCGGAGTTCGGCCTCGACAATAATGCCGCCCCGCGCGCAATTCACGATCCGCACACCGTCTTTCATTTTCGCGAAAGCCGACCCGCCCAGTAGGCTCCGCGTCCCGTCCGTAAGCGGCGCGTGGATGGTGATGACGTCGGCCCGGCGTAGCAGCTCGTCGAACTCGACTTTCTCAACGCTTAAGCTTTCGGCTTTTTCGGTCGACAGGAACGGGTCGTAGACGATCACCCGCATCTTCAGACCCTGCGCCCGGTCGACGACGATAGAGCCGATATTGCCACAGCCAACGAGGCCGAGCGTCTTACTGGCCAACTCCATCCCCATGAAGGCGGATTTCTCCCATTTCCCCGCATGGGTGGAGGCATTGGCGGCGGGTAGCTGCCGGGCCAGCGACATCATCATCGCGATAGCGTGCTCCGCAGTTGTCACCGAATTACCGAACGGCGTGTTCATCACCACCACACCGCGCTGCGTCGCCGCATTCACATCGACGTTGTCAACACCGATCCCGGCCCGCCCGACGACTTTCAGGTTTTTGGCAGCATCCATGAGGTCGGCCGTGACCGTCGTCGCAGAGCGGATCGCCAAGCCGTCTACATCCCGGATCGCGACCAGCAGCTCGTCACCCGCCAGACCGGGGCGGAAATCCACCGCAATGCCGCGGTCACGAAATATCTCCGCCGCTTTCGGGCTGAGTTTATCCGAGATCAGAACCTTGGGCATGCCGCCTCCTTCACGCTGCCGCGGTGCGGGTCATCTCATTGAATGCCCAATCGAGCCACGGTAACAGCGCCTCGATGTCCTCCGGGTCCACCGTCGGTCCGCCCCAAATCCGCAGATTGGGTGCCGCTTCTTTGTGACCTTTGATGTCGTAGGCGACCTCTTCAGCTTCCAATAAAGCGGAAATTCTTTGCGGCGCTTCCGCGCGCTCCGCCAGCGAGAGACCGGAGGCTTCGGAGATCTTCAGACACATCGACGTACAAGATCGCGTCGCCGGGTCGTCGGCCAGGAAGTCGATCCAATCGGTTTTCTCGACCCAGGCCGCGACCGTGGCCAAGCTTCTTTGGCTGCGTGCCGTCAGCGCCGACAACCCACCAATAGATTTCGCCCAAGCCAAACCGAAGAGTGCGTCCTCAACGCATAACATGGAGGGGGTATTGATGGTCTCACCCCGGAAGACTCCTTCGTTCAATTTGCCGCCCTTCGCGAGCCGGAAAACCTTCGGCAGCGGCCAGGGCGGCATATACGTTTCGAGCCTCTCGACCGCCCGAGGTGACAGCGCCAACATACCGTGTGCGGCCTCTCCCCCCAACGCCTTCTGCCAGGACCAGGTGACCACGTCGAGCTTATCCCAGGGTATATCCATGCAATAGACAGCCGAGGTCGCATCGCAAATGGTCAGCCCCTTGCGGTCGGCATCGATCCAATCACCATTCGGCACGCGAACGCCACTCGTCGTGCCGTTCCAAGTGAAAATGACATCATTGTCGAAATTAACATCAGCTAAATTCGGCATCGCTCCATAAGGTGCATCAAGCAGTCGAAAATTCTCGAGCTTCAGATGCTTTTCCACATCCACGGCCCAGGTGTTACCGAAATTCTCCCACGCCAGCACATCGACGCCGCGGGCACCCAGCATCGACCACAGCGCCATTTCCAAGGCGCCCGTATCGGAGCCCGGAACAATCGCCAAAATATAATCAACCGGCATCCCGAGCAGCGCGTGGCTCTCGTCGATGACGGCTTTCAGCTTTTGCTTTCCGATCGCCGACCGGTGGGATTTTCCGAGAGGTGCGTCTCTCAAGTTCTCAAGGCTCCAGCCCGGCGGCTTGATACAAGGTCCGGAGGAAAACTCAAGTCTTTTTGGTCGCACGTTCGGCTTCGTCATCGCACTGCTCTTGTTGGGCAAGGCTGGAACTTCCCGCTTTCGCGGTATTCGAGAGCGGAACATTATGAAGGTCTGTAGGCGACGTCAACGCGATTATTTTGCAGCGCAGCAATTGCGCGCCTTTGCCGCAGCGGTTGTTTACCCGCTAAATCGGCCATCAGGCAGTTTAGCGGTGAAAGAGCGGTCGCAATGACATTCGAAGAAGCATGAGGGCGACTTAGCCCAGGCGAAGCGTTATACAAACGTAATATTGCGCCTCGAAAAACTCATGAAGTAGACTCTTCTTTTTAAGTGAGCACTACTTATCGAAAATACTCTTATTGATCTCGAGTATTTCGCCCATCCACAGCGCATGTTTTGTGTGGTCCGCCAAGCCATCACCGCTTTCCGGATGCACCAAAATAGCGAGCCCGTCGCGATTGAGCGCCAACCAGGGCACAATTTCCGAAAAAATCGTGCGGTCGAACGCGACCTGATACATTGAGCGCGTGTGCGGGCCGACCAGCTTATCGTGCCAACGGCCAAGACGAACAGCACCCCGAAATCGCTGATCCAGCGCGTCCCGGATCGCTGCCGCTGTCCTGCGTGTATCCTGGGCATAGTAAATATGCGCGTGATAGCCCGTGATTTTGCAGATTCCGCATATCGTCATCCATCTTCTCCGGTGTTCGCGACACGATAGAGCGTCACTATCGAGGTGGAAATTTGCTACGACAATAAAATTCGGGCGGAGGGTTTAGGAGCGGTGAGCTCTTTCCCAACATTGCAGCACACCACCCCTATTCCAATGACTCCCCAACAATTTGGAGTCGCTTTCGCTAAAAAACCCCATCCAGGTTCATGGTCCGCGCTCCGAAATTAGGGGTCCTTCTATTCAACCTATCGATAATATGAACAGCCGAGCGTCTGATTTTGACAGAAGCCCTGCCTCCCGCTATTACGGCCATCACACGATTGCCGTGGATGGGGTGAAATGACAATAAAAGTTTACGATCTTTGTGGTGCTGACGACCGGCGTTTTAGTCCTTTTTGCTGGCGTGTCCGAATGGCCCTCGCCCATAAGGGCTTGGAAGCCGAGTTCGTGCCCATGCAATTCACCGAAAAAGATAAAATCGCCTTCGCCAACAGCAAAACCGTTCCCGTCCTAGCCGACGGCGAAACGGCAATGAACCAGTCCTGGGATATCGCCGACTATCTTGAGCAATCCTATCCTGACACCCCGTCACTTTTCGGCGGCGACGCAGGCCGCGCGGTGACCGGGTTCATCAATGCTTGGACGAATTCCACCCTGCATCCGGCACTGATTCGCTGCGTCATCGCGGATGTCTTCGACCGCATCGACGACGCCGATAAAGCCTATTTCCGCGAGGATCGGGAGAAGCGTTTTGGCAAAACTATCGAGGAACTGCGAGAAGAACAGAACGACGCGCTCGGAAAACTAGACGGTGCGCTGACGCCGCTCCGAACCATTCTCACATCCGAAGAATGGATCGCCGGTGACGCACCCGCCTTTGCCGACTACCTAATTTTCAGCGCCTTCCAATGGTGCCGCATCATGTCACCAGCAGAGATCGTCAAACCGGACGACCCCATCCACGAGTGGCGGGAACGCATGCTAGACCTGTTCGATGGGCTGGGCCGCGGGTTTAAGGCGGCAACGTAAGCGCCAAGGCCGCGTGAACGTCAGTCCTGCTTATAGGTGATCTTGCGCACGAGGCGGTCGCCGTCCCAATGCAATAGATCGAGGCCGCGCATCGTGCGCTCCTCCTTCTTCTCGTCGTTGATCCACATGCGCAGCACCCAACTGTCCATCACCTTCCCGGCCACCGGGTCGATGAAGCGGTCGTCCGATTCGAAACATATCTTGCCGAGTTTACCACCGACCACGACGTCGAACTGCTCGCGAATCGTCTCGAGATCCGCGTGCTGCTTGCCGTAAGGGTCCTCGTAGACCGCATCCTCGGCAAAGAACGACATGAGACCGTCGAGGTCTTGGCGGTTGAACGCACTGACGAAACGGGTTGAGAGGTCGTCGAGTTCAGCTCGGCGGTCTGCGGCGGCGGTCACATTCATGGGAAACCTCGTGATTTGATCAAATTTAATTGGGGACAGGTTACCTAATGCAAAACTACAGACAAGATTGCTTTAAGTAACCTGTCCCGGATTTGCGAGATATTTCAATCCAAAGGCTGAAGCATTGACGTAACGACGTGTCGCTATCAGTTTCCTCACCTCGTTCGAAGGTCATAACCCAACCTTGGAAAATGTACGACGACGCTGCCGACGGTTGGGTCTTCTCTCGACACGGCCATCCGCTCCCCGTCGAGCTGCACCAGCTCTCCCTCGATCGGGTCGCGGCCGTAGTCGGCAGCTCGGACGCGCACTTCGCTGCCAAGCGGTGGGTCTTCGTCAAATCGATCGGAGGGCAACGGGTCGGCGGGCTGCGATGCGGCGGCCACGTCCAGCGCCTCGCTTGGTAACATTTCCGCGGCCGCGCCATTGCCGAACGCCTGCACCCGCGCGCGCCACTCCTCGATACGCGGCAATCCATCCAGCTCAAACCCGAGACGGTCCGTCCGCGCCGTCAGGAACCAGAGCGCGTGATAGACCGCGAGGTCGGCGGCAGTGACGTCGGGGCCCGCGATCCAGTCTCGGCCGTCGGAGAGTAAATCCTCGATCCAGCGGATTTGCACCCGGACGGCGGGGGCATTGCGTTTTGCCGCGCGGCGCACGGTCTCGTCGCTCGGGACCGCCAAACCTCGCATTTGCGAGCGGTCCGCCTGTAGATTCTTCGGCAGGACATCGATATTACTGCCCGACACATAGAGCGACATGGGCCGGAACAATTGGTTCTCCGCCCAATAGGCGATCATGTTCGCTTCTGCCATATGCGCCGCCGGATAGAGGGGCGGTGTCGGGAAACGGCGCTCCAGCTCGCGCAGGATCAGGGCCGTGTCACAATAGATGTCGGCTCCCACTTGAAGGACCGGGGTGCGGCGATATCCACCGGTTAGGGGCATTAGCTCCGGCTTTGGGGCGGTCGGCGGGATCGTCACAGAGCGCCAGGCCAGCCCCTTGTAACCAAGGGCCAGGCGGGCTTTTTCCGAATAGTTGGAAAAATCGTAGTGGTGGAAAATCAGGTCCATGAAACGCTTCCTCGCCGTATGCGGTCGCATTCGGAAAGTAACATTTTGTCTAAATTATGATAAGTTGCCACGCGTTGTTTAACACGTAAATTTCATCCGTCCACCCCTCGGAATTATAGAGGCGCTCTATCAGGTCCAAATCAGCGGTATTTTAATACTGTGCATGGGGTTGTTCTCGGATTTTTTATCCGTCCGCTCAATCCCGGCGCCCAGGATTGCGTCACCTCGATGCAGTTGAATCTCTGACCGGAGACGAATCCGCTCAATTTGTTAGAATAATCAACCGAGCGAAATACATGGAGCACCATAACGCAAGGAAGGAAACGGATGCCCAACAGACTTACCATCGATGAAATTCATGCATTGGCGAAATCAATATTAATGAAGCATGGATGCAGCGACACCCAAGCGGACGCAGTCGCCAACACGGTCGCAAGCGCGGAGCGGGATCATGCCCATTCGCACGGATTGTTCCGCATGCCGGGCTACGTGGAATCCCTGACGAATAATAGCGTCGACGGAAACGCGGTGCCCGAGATCAAGGAGCTGACGCCCGCCATCATCCAAATCGACGGCAAGAACTGCTTCGCGCCATTGGCGTTCAACGCGGGCAAGGACGCCCTCGTCGCGGCGACGAAGACCATAGGCATCGCCGCAATGCCAATGGTCCGGGTGCATCATTTCTCGGCCCTGTGGAAGGAGACCGAGATGTTCGCGGAAGAGGGCCTAATCGCGATGGCCTTCACCGCCTACATGCCGAAAGTGGCGCCCGCCGGCGGCTCGAAACCGTTCTACGGGACGAACCCGATGTCTTTCGCCTGGCCGCGCAAGGACGCCCTGCCGATGGTCTTCGACCAGGCCTCAGCCGCGATGGCGATGGGCGATGTGATGCTAGCGGAGCGTGACGGCCACACATTGCCAGATGGTGTCGGTATCACGGCGGACGGCAGCCCGACCAACGATCCAAGCGAAGTTCTGAAAGGCAGCATCCTGCCCTTTGGCGGATACAAGGGAGCCTCGATCGCGCTAATGATCGAGTTGCTGGTAGGCCCCCTGATCGGTGAGACGACAAGCCCCGAGACGCACCGGCGTTACGGCAACGTCGGCGGACCTCCACAGGGCGGCGAGCTAATCATCGCCATGGACCCATCGAAGTTCGGCAATGCGGCGGCTTGGTCCGACGATGCGGAGGTGCTCTTCGACGATCTGCACGCCATTGAGGGCACCCGCCTACCCGGTGCCCGGCGTCAATCCCACCGGTCGGGCGCGCTAGCAGATGGTGTCGAAGTCAATGACGCGCTGATGGAGACACTGGAGAAGCTCGCGGCGTAGCCAGACCCGGCTCAGGTTTGGGTCGCGCCGTTGCAGTTGATCATTTGGCCCGAGACAAAGCCGCCTTCCTCCGAGACGAGGAACCCGCAGAGCCCGGCGATGTGCATCGGCTTGCCGAGATGGCCGACCGGGATCAGCTTTTCCTGCTCGCGGATATGAGCGTCCATGGAGGCGTCCCGGTAGTCGCCCTCGATCGGACCCGGTGAGATCGCATTGGCGGTGATGCCGCGCGATCCGAACTCCTTCGCCATCGACTTGGTGATACCCCAGAGGCCGTGCTTGGCGGCGGAGACCGGACAGCGGCCGTTATAGCCATGCATGGCGTTCATGCCGGTGATGTTGACGACCCTGCCCCAGCCTTTCTCGACCATGCCCGGCACGAAGGCCTGCCCAGTGTAGAAGGCGGAGTGCATGTCAACCGAGATGACATTGTGCCAAAAATCCTCATCCATCTCGAGGAAGGGTTTGTGAGGGCGAATTGCCGCGTTGTTGACGACGATGTCGACACTGCCGAATTCGCCGAGCGCCGCCGATGCCATTTCCTTTACGGCGGCGCTGTTGCCGACGCTGCCCATGGCAACGATGGCACCAACACCCAGGCTGCGGGCTTCATCCGCGACAGCCTCCGCACTGTCCCGGTCGGTCAACCCGTTGACGACGACATTGGCGCCGCGCCTGGCGAATTCGAGGATAATGGCGCGACCGATATTGTGGCCGGAGCCGGAGACGAAGGCGGTTTTACCGTCGAGGGTCATATTTTTCTCTCGTTTAATTTTGAGTCCGTGGGGGGAAAGGTAGGTCTGCTGGCAATGGCGAACAGACCACGCCGCCCTAGACTCACTTTCAGCAAATGAGGAAGGCGAGCATGAATACGAAAATTGATCCGGGCTGGGCCCATTTCGCGAAGTACACATTCTCTCCGGGGATCGAGCGGGACGGCTGGCTCTATATCTCGGGAATGACCGCCAGCGGCGAGGACGGGGCCATCGTATGTCCCGGCGATATCGGCGGGCAAACCGACTACATCCTGGCGCGCATGGGCGAAATTTTGAAAGCGGCGGGCTGCGGTTATGAAGACGTGGTGAATACCCGCGATTACGTCACCACAACGGAGGGATATCGGGACACCGGCACCGTCCGCAAGAAGTACTTCAAGGAGCCCTACCCGACGGCCACCGGCGTCATCGTCGCCGGGCTGCTGCGCCCGGGCGCGCTCATTGAGATTGACGCTGTCGCAAAAATTCCAGGGAATTAGGATTTCCAAGACATGACAAACCGACCGACATTCCGCACAAAACTCTGCGATATGTTAGAAATCGAATACCCGATCATGCTGGCGGGCATGGACTCTATGGGGAAGGCGACACCGCCAGCCCTCGTCGCTGCCGTCTCGAATGCGGGAGGCATGGGGGTTATCGGCGGTGCCGGCTTGGAGCCTGAGACCATCCGCGAGAAAATTCGCGAGACGCGAGCATTGACCGACAAGCCGATCGGAGTGGACCTGTTGTTGCCGGTGAACCTGGACACGAGTGCGGAGCCGACACGCTCTTCGCTCCGCAAACAGATCGAGCGGGATTATCCAAAGCATTACGCCTTCATGCGCGGGCAATTGGAAAAGCACGGCATCAGTGAAATTTTGGTCGAAAGCGAGACCGTCGTCTCGGTCGACCAAACCCGCAAGCAGGTCGAGGTCGTGCTCGAAGAAGACGTCCAGGTTTTTGCGGCCGGGCTCGGTGATCCTTCCTGGGTCGTGCCGATGGCGCACGAAAAGGGCATGACAGTCATCGGCTTGGTCGGCTCGCCCCGCAATGCGGAGCGCCAAGCGGCGGCCGGATGCGACATCGTCATCGCCCAAGGCTACGAAGCGGGCGGCCATACCGGCAAGATCGCGAATTTCCCGCTGATCCCACAGGTCGTCGACGCTGTGGCACCGATCCCGGTCGTGGCTGCAGGCGGTATCGCGGACGGGCGCGGCATTACGGCGGCGCTTTCCCTTGGTGCCATTGGCGTCTGGCTCGGCACCGCCTTCATCGTCGCCGAGGAAGGCGAGACCCATGATGAGAACAAGCAACAGATCATCGACGGTCACAGCCAACAGTTCGATCCGCAACGCTGGTATTCGGGGAAACCGTCCCGGCTGTTCGGGAACGACTATATCAAGGCGTGGGAAGCGTCCTGCCTCGAACCCTTGCCGATGCCCTATCAGCGGGTGATCACCGATGACTTCAACGAGTCGGTGGCGGCGGCCGGGAAACTGGAGCTGCACATGAACCCGGCAGGGCAAATCGCCGGCATGATCACGGAAAGAAAACCAGCGAAGCAGATCATGGAAGACCTAGTCACAGGCGCGATCGCCACTCTTGAGGAGATGCGGGACAAAGTGACAATCGGCGAATAGCATTCCGTCTCGAAGCCAGAAGATGGAGACAGCATACCTACCCTAAACGGCGCGCTCGACGAAGACGTGGAGATGCTACTTGCCGAGATGGACGTGTGGGACGAAGCCATCCATGCAGGCATCACCCTGACCGAGGGCACCTCTGGTGGTGTCGCGTTAGTGCGGGCAAAATGCGGCGTCGGTAAGGTCAACGCGGCGATCTGTGCGCAAATGCTGATGGGCCTCTATCGAACCAGCGCCGTTGCGTTCAGCGGTTTCGCAGGCGGCTTGGTGCGCAACATGTGCGGTCGGCGACATTGTGATCGCCAGCCACAGAATCTAGTTCGACGTTGGCCTCACCGCCTTCGGGCGAAGGCACGGTGAGCTAACGTACAGCGATCGAATAATCGAATCCAATCCCGAGTTGGTTCGTATAGCGGGCGAGGCCTTTAACCGCGCCTTCCCCGACTCCGCCAACGCTCCCGGTTTGATGATCGGCAGCGTGGTCTCCGGCGATAAATTCGTGAAGGACTAGGAGACGTTGCGCTGGCTGCAACGAGAATTCTCGGCGCTGGCCACAGAAATGGAAGGCGCCGCCGTCGGCTATACCTGCGGCCTCAGCAATGTCCCCTTCGTCGTCATCCGCGGCATCTCCGACGGTGCCGGAGAGACAGCGCACACGGACTTCAAGGACAACCTCCACAAGGTTTGCCAGAACAGCTACCGGATATTGGAAGAGTTCGTGCCGCTGTATAGCGCGCTATAATTACCCCGTCGGGTCGTCCGACACTTCAATCACGACCTTGCCAAAATTCTCGCCCTTGAGCAAACCCATCAGGGTGGCGGGGGCATTTTCCAGACCGGCGACGCGGTGCTCCTTGTACTTCACTTGGCCGTCGCGCACCCACTGGCCCATGTCGCGCCGGAAGTCGGCCTGCATGTCGGCGAAGTCGCGGACGATGAAACCTTCAATGTGCAGGCGATATGTGAGGACGGCCCGCATCAAAGCCGGGAGCTTGTTGGTACCGGTTGGCAGGTCGGTCATGCTGTATTGCGCGATCAAGCCACAAACCGGCATCCGGGCCCAGAAATTAAACAACGGGATGACCGCTTCCAGCACGCGGCCCGCGACATTCTCAAAATAAATATCGATGCCGTTCGGACATGCGGCGGCGAGTTGAGCCTCGAAATCATGAGCCCTGTGGTCGATGCAGGCGTCGAAGCCGAGTTCGTTTACCACGTAGGCGCACTTCTCCGGTCCGCCCGCAACACCGACGGCCCGGCAGCCTTTGATCTTAGCAATTTGGCCAACATTAGCGCCGACAGCGCCGGAGGCCGCGGCGACCACTAGGGTCTCCCCCTCTTTCGGTTTACCGAGCCGCAGCAGGCCCGAGTACGCGGTCATACCCGGCATGCCTAGCACGCCGAGGGTGGTCGAAATGGGAGCCGCCGACGGGTCGACCTTGGCGAGCGCCGTGCCATCGGAGATCGCGTAGTCCTGCCAACCACAACGCCCGACGAGGATATCGCCCTCGTCGAACTTACCGCCGTTCGATTTCTCGACGACGCTGACCGTGCCGCCTTCCATGACACCGCCGAGCGGCACCGGCTCCGCATAGGATTTCTCCGCATTCATGCGGCCCCGCATATAAGGATCGAGCGAGAGATAGACCGTGCGCAACAGCATCTCGCCGTCACCGGGTGTCGGGATCTCGCTCTCAGCAAGTTTGAAGTTTTCGGCGACAGGCTGTCCCTTCGGGCGGTGGGCGAGCAGGACTTGGCGGTTCTTGGTCATGGTGTGTTCCTCTGTTTGAGGAGGAAGCTAAAGGATTGCAGCTCCGCCGCAAGGCCCTAACCCTCCCCCGCACGCGGGCGAGGGTTAGCGGAAACCCTGCGCGCCTTGGCCGCAGGTTTTGGATATTGGATCACCGGGAGCGTGCGCTACATTTAGCCACATGAATGATACACCAAATAAAAAACGCATCGCCGTTATCGGCGCGGGTGCCTGCGGGCTGTGCGCGGCGAAGTACCTCACGCAAGCGGGGCTCGACGTGATCATCTTTGAGATCGGCTCGCAGATGGGCGGCATGTGGTGTTACGAGAACGACAACAAACTGTCCTCCGCATACCGCACATTGCACATCAACACCTCGCGGGACGTCACGCGGTTCCACGATCATGATTTCGATCCAGACGTGCAGTTCTTCCCCGACCATTGGGATATGCACAAATATCTCGTCAAATATGCCGAGCATTTCGATATTGCCAAACTCATCCGCTACAACACACGAATCAAGGACGTGCGGCCGCTGTTCGACCCGAAGACTGAGCCGCCGCTTTGGGAGCTAGAACTAGATGACGGATCGACGGAACAATTCGACGCCGTGATCGCCGCGACGGGCCACCTGTCGGAGCCGCTACACGTGCCGATGTTCCAGAACGATTTTAAGGGCGAGTACCTGCAGGCACATTACTACCGCGAGCCCGAACCCTATGTCGGGAAACGCATCTGCATTGTCGGTGTCGGCAATTCAGCCTGCGACATCTCAGGCGATGTCTGCGCCACCGCCAAGCGTTGCGTGTTGGTCGCCCGCTCGGGTGTCTTGATCCTGCCGAAACTCTTATTCGGGATGCCATTTACCGACATCACCCGGAAGATTCAGCGCCATTGGATTCCCGCATCCTTGCGGCGGCGCTTCACGCGCTGGCTGACTTATCTAGCGCATGGGGACATCACCAAGCTCGGCTTCAAACCACTCGTCGACAAACGAGCGCATGTCACCAGCAACGGCACAATCATCACCGACGTCGCCTATAGCCGGATTGAAGTAAAACACGGCATCCAGAAGATCGAAGGCAAGACCATCCATTTCGTCGACGGCTCGTCGGATGAATTCGATGTACTGATCGCGGCGACCGGATACCTGATCGATCTGCCGTTTATCTCTCGTGAGGTCGTACCGTTGGCGGACAACAAGCTCAACCTCTACAAACGCATGACACGGCCCGATTGGCCCGGTCTCTACTTAATGGGCTTCTTTAATCTCGATTCCGCATTGAACATGGTCTACGAGCATCAGGCACGTTGGGTGCGCGACATCGAATTGGGCGACGCTAAGATGCCCACCGCCGCGGAAATGGAAGCGGACATCAAGCGCAAGGACGATTGGGTGAAACAGAACTACAATGATTCGCCGCGCCACACGATCGAGGAAGAGCATGTGCCGTATATTCAGGAGCTGAAGAAATCTCTCAAGGCGATGCGCCGGGCGGCTGGGAATTAACCGGCTACCTACGAAACCTCATTCTGAGGAGCCGGCTACGCGGGCATCTCGAAGGGCGCCGACAACCGATCAAAGCGCGTTGTAACCGCCATCCACAAGCAGGTCGTCGCCGGTCATGAAGGAAGATTCGTCGGACGCCAGGAACAGCGCTGCGTTCGCGATCTCCGTCGGCAGGCCGACACGTCCCATCAGCGTGAGCGCACCGGATTCTTGTTGCGCCGCTTCCTCACTGCCGGAACGCTCGAAGATGCGCTCCGTGCCGATCGGTCCCGGAGAGAGCGAGTTGACGCGGATGTTATCGCCCACATGATCCGCCGCCATGCTACGCGCCATCTGGATGAGCCCGCCCTTAACCGCGCAATAGTCACTTCGCATCGGTTTGCCGACACTACCGAGCTGCGACGCCACATGAATGATCGAGCCGCCGCCGGAAGCCCGCATAGCCGGAACCGCGTATTTGCTCATCAGCATGGGGCCCGTGAGGTTCACGTCGATGGCGCGCCGCCATTCCGCGATATCGACTTCCTCGACCGTATTCTTGCCAATGAAATAAGCGGCGTTGTTCATCAAGACATTGAGCTTGCCGAATTCATCGAGCGCTCGCTTCACCACCGCCTCGCAAGACGCGGCATCCGAGACATCGCAGCGTTGCCCGACAACATTGCCGCCGCCCGCCGCGATCTCTGCGGCTGTCTTCTCAATGCCGTCGCCGTCAATATCGGCGAGAACGAGCGAGGCGCCCTCGGCGCTGAACCGCTCTGCCGTCGCGCGGCCGATCCCCCGCACCGCACCGGTGATAATGCCAACTTTCCCTTCGAGACGTTTCATACCCGTTCTTCCTTTTCTTGATAGACCGCTTTATGAGCGGCGGTTTGTTCGTCGTATCCTTCGCGGTAGCGCCGATAGGCCGCTTCATGATGCCTGGCATTTTCCGATACCTCGTGTTCGCGCGGGTCCGGCTCGATCTCAAAATTCCCGTACCGGTCGGTACCCCGCGCGAAACTCGCCCCCATGCGATAGCTACCGACATGGCGGACATGTGCAGGGATATAGCTGATTCCAAATCCGATGCGGCGATCATCCGACTTGTTTGGCTTCGAACTGTGTATCACCATCGTGTGGTGGAACGAGAACTGACCGGCCTTTAACGGCGCGCTTTTTATGTTGGTGTCGTCAAAACTCTCGGCGATGGCCTGGCTGCCATGATTGACGCTGCCCGCCACTGTTTGCGGTGCATGATAGAGCTGCCCGAAACTTGAACTGCCGACAACGAAATTCATACAACCGGCTTCCTCTGAGGCGTCCGATAAGGCAATCCAGGCCGTGACATGTTCGTAGGGCTGCATTCCAAAATATGTCGCGTCCTGATGCCAAGCGGTGATCTGGTCGGTGCCGGGGTTCTTAATGAAGAACGTGGCATTGAAGATCAGAATATCCGGACCGATTAAATCCTCAACCGCATCCAACACGCATGGAATGCGGACCAGATCCGCGGCCCAAGATTCGCGGACGTGGACCTTGCGGTACTGCCAGGGCTCCAATGGTGCCCCGCCCTGTTCCCGCTCATACGCTTCCAGACAATCGCGATAGTGGCGCACTTCCTGCGTCGTCAGCGCTTCAAACGGAGCGAGAAAATTCTCCCGCCGGTATTGGACCACCTGTTCATCGGTCAGGATATTCGGCATCGATACCTCCGGATTAAGCTGTAGAGCGAACCAGGCCGTCTTCCAGGGGAGAACAGCTCTACTTCGCGCCTTCGCGGCGGCAGGCATAGGCCATTAGGACACTCGCCAATATGACATAAACCGCACCGGCGACACCCATTCCCGCAAGCGATACTTCGGCATCAAGTCCGAGCCCCAACAAGGGTGGCGCCAGAGCAGAGCCAAAGACGCTGATGGTCGCCGCGAAACTCCGAATAGCACCGATATGCCGCGTCCCATAGACGTCGGCGAGCAATAGCGGCACACAGGTCACCATCAGCCCCGAGGTCATTCCGAAACACCCCAAATAGACCCATGCCCAGATGAAATGATCAAAATATCCAACGACAAGGACACCCGCCGCGAGGGGCACCAAGGCAAAGGGCATCAAACGCACCGCACCTATCCGATCCGCGAGATCGCCCGCATAGATCGAAAACATCACCGTTGTGAGCGCAAAGACGGCGTATCCCCAAGTCACCCATTCCGCCGACCATCCCTTCATGTCGGCGATCGTCAATTGATGAAAATTCATCGCGGTCTCAAGCAGCGCCGGAGCCATCAAGGCGGGCAGCATCAGAAAGAAAAACGGATCGCGAAGCATATGACCTAACCGCCGGTCGGATACAGGCGCGCTTTCGCCCACCTTGGATATCTCCGCTTGATCCAGAGTGTCATGCCGTCGTGGCAACAGCCAAATGATGAGCGGGATCATCAGTAATCCCGCGACCGCGCAAACCGCGTAGGTCGAGCGCCATCCAATCGCTCCAATAACCGCGACCGCCAGGACCGGCAGAAACGCCCGTCCAGCCGGAAACCCAAGCATGGCGATAGCAACTGCCTTGCCCCGATCGCGCACAAAGAATTTCACCATACCGGTGACAGCCGTGTGCTGACACAGGCCTTGGCCAAACTGGCGTAACAGAAAAATCATGACGATCAGCGTCCATGCCGCCGGCGCCAGCGACATGGCGAAACACGCCGCCGCCATCCCAATCGCGACAATGATCGCGTAGGTGCGCACCGGCATTCGATCTATAAGACGGCCGGAAAACGGCAGCAGCGCCGCCGACGCCAAAGTGCCAATCATATAGATCGAGCCCCATTCGGTATGGCTTAGGTCGAACTCCGCTTCGATACTGGGACTGAAGACGCCGACGAAATAGGTCTGGCCGAAGCTCGATCCAAAAGCCATCAAGAACCCGAATCCCAATATATGGCAATTCCGATAGGCAAATCTCAAATAGCCGGTGCGCGTTGGGCCGCCGTCGCTCATACCCGTGACCGAACACAGAAGATCATCAGAAGACTCGATGCGACAAAATAGGCGACGGACACGAATGTCATGGTCGTGATCGACACATCAAGATCGAGCGCGAAACCGAGCGCCGGGGGCCCGAGCGCCGAGGCGAAAACACTTAGGGTGGCAACGAAACTGCGAATCGCGCCAATATGCTGCGTGCCATACAGCTCGGAAAGAAACACGGGTATCAGTGTTGCCTTTATGCCTGAGCCGATGCCGTAGAGCCCAAGATATACCCACGCCCAAGCAGCGTTATCAAAGAACCCCAAGATCAATGTACCGATGATGTACGGTGTGAGTGAATAAACATAAAGCCGCACCGCGCCTATCTTGTCGACCAATGTTCCAATCCACATTGACGCCATGATCGTCGTCCCGGCATAAACGGCGTAACCAGTCATTACCCATTCTGCGGACCACGACTTCAGCGCGGCAATCGGCAATAAATGGAAACTGAGCGCAGTATCAAAAAAAGACGGCGCCAGTATTGCCGGTAAAAACAGATAGAATATCGGATCGCGCAGCACCTGGCGCAACGATCGATCTTCGTGATGCGTCGTTGATCGCGCCGTTTTCCTTTCCGTGCTTGGAGCTTCCAATGCCAAGGCGGTTTCTCGGCGCGCGTGGCTCGTCAACAACCAGGCGACGGCCGGCGTCAGCACCACCAGGACCAGCACAGCGCAAACGGCATATGTCTCTCGCCATCCAATCGCCGCGATGAGGGCGACGGTCGCGACTGGCATTAGCGCCCGCCCCACGGGAAAGCCGAGCGTCGCAAGTGCCACCGCCTTACCCCGATCACGACGGAAATATTTCACCATGCCAGTGACGGCGGTATGACTAGCAAGACCTTGTCCCGCCTGGCGTAACAAGAAGATCATCGGAATTAAAAACCACGCTGTCGGCGAGAATGCCGCTGCGGCACAGGCAACCGCAAGAAAAGCGCAGACTAATAAGGCATAGGTGCGCAGTTCCAGGTGATCGATCCAGCGCCCGGTAAACGTGAGTGCCCCCGCCGACATCAAGGTGCCGGCCATATAAATAGAACCCCACTGGCTGTGACTGAGGCCAAACTCAGCCTCAATGCTTGGTGTGAAAATGCCGATGAAGAAGGTCTGACCGAAGCTCGATCCGAGTGCCATCAAAAAACCAAAAGCGAGTAAGCGCCGGTTCCGCAGCGCGAATTGGATATAACCGTGATTGGAGGAACTGCTCATGGAGCGGGCTATTTAGCACAAGCTCGGCGGCGAAACAGCTTTCGCGTTGATAGTGGGCCTGTCCGAGGCTGGACCTAATTTAAATTTCAATGTCATTCCCACCTTCGCGCGAATGACGCACAGAAGGGAGATCATCAAATGGCTGCCATCGCATTCGATATTCCGGAAGACGTTTTAGCGATGCGGGATGGGTTGCGCGCCTTCGCAGAGGCAGAAGTTCTGCCGCGCCATGAAGCGAACCATGATTTCTTTGAAGACCAACGACAGATTTATAACGAGGAGGGGCGTTTCTCTGACAAATTGTTAACCTTGATTGGCGAAGTCCGCCGGGCGGCGTCCAAGGCGGGCTACTACCAGATGTGCGTGCCGGAGGAATTGGGAGGCGGCGGCATGGGGCACCTCGCCTATTTCGTCGGGTTCGAGGAATTGTTCCGCACGTGCGGTCCGCAGAATTGGCTCATGCTGTACGCGGTCAGCCATTGGGCCTTCGGGCCGAGCCGGATGTTGGAGAAAGTTACCGATCAGGCCCGTGCGGAAATCTTAGCGCCGATGATGGCCGGAGAGAAATCCATGTGTTTCGGGTTGTCAGAGCCGGTAGCGGGGTCAGACGCCTCACAAATAAAGACGCGGGCTGTGCCAGATGGCGACGGATGGCGTATCACTGGCCGCAAGATTTGGACCTCAAATTCACCGGTCGCCGATTACTGCGTCGTATTCGCCGTTACTGACCAGGAGACACGGGGGGGTATTTCGGCATTCCTGGTCCCGACCAGCGCGCCCGGTTTCCAGGTGCAGCGCATTGTTAAAATGTTCGGCCATATCGGCGGCGACGAAGCAGAATTGACGCTAGACGATATCTATGTAGAGCCCTGGCAATTAGTCGGCGAGCTACACAAGGGCTTCTCAGCTGCGCTCTACGGCGTCTCTCTCGGGCGGATATATAATTCCGCCCGCGCCGTCGGCTACGGCCGCTGGGCGTTAGAACAGGCGCTCGAATACGCCAGTGTACGCGAAGCCTTCGGCAAAACGATTTCGGAGTATCAGGGGGTCACCTTCCCGCTCGCCGAAAGTGCAACGGAATTACATGCTGCGCATTTAATGGCGATCAACTCCGCGACCCTGCTCGATCGGGGCGAGGCCGCCATCAAAGAGTTATCGATGACGAAAGCATATGCGGTGCAGGTCGGCTACAAGGCAGTGGATAGGGCCATGCAAACCCACGGCGCCATGGGCTTCACGAACGAGCTTGGCCTCTACCATGCCTGGCACGCGCTGCGGGTCGTCAATGTCGCGGACGGCACCAATGAAATTCTCAACCGCACCATCGCGCAGCGGCTAATGAAGGGTGACCGCGACCTCTAGAACGGGATCCAGGAATGCTCTCTCCCATTATGCAGGCAGCCCGAATTCGCGTCGACCTTTAGCCCCATTCCAGTACGCATCGCGTCGGCGTTCCGCTGATAATTCACATCCACGCCAGCCACGAAATAGAAACTGCCGCTGATGCCTGAATATCGTTTGAAAATGTCGTCCGCGCCCTTGATTCCATAGACCAGGGTCATCTACTTCGCTGCATTACCGCCGAAATCGAAACCAATGGACGGTCCCTGCCAATATACCTTCGGCTTCGGGCCCTTCTTGATACTCAGGTCGCCATTTCCATGGCCCAGACCAACAATAAATACGCCACCGACTTCCTCACCTAAGATATAGCCGTTTGGCCTGCCCAACTCGCCGAAGTTTTTTTCAACCGCCGCTAGTCTCACCAGAGAAACCGCGCGCTGCATTCAGGATTTCATGCTCCGTTTAAAAATCATCGGCGGCTTGCGATGTCGTCGGTGCCATCGTGACGATAGCCAACGCCATGATTGCCATCATCAATCTTGCTATATATGGCATCAATTTATCCGTCTCGTATGGTCATCAAATCTAGCCGCGCTCACCCATTATGGCAGAATACCGCCAGAACGGTTATAGAAGAAGTTATGCACAGCAAATCCGCGATCCAAGTTATCGAATGTCATGCCGAAGGCGAGGTTGGCGATGTTATTGTCGGCGGTGTCTCACCGCCGCCGGGCACGACATTATGGGATCAATCCCGGTTTATCGCCAAAGATGAAACATTGCGAAATTTTGTGCTCAACGAACCGCGAGGCGGTGTCTTCCGCCACGTCAACCTTCTCGTCCCGCCAAAGCATCCCGATGCCGACGCCGCCTTCATCATCATGGAGCCCGCGGACACGCCGCCGATGTCGGGATCGAATTCGATCTGCGTCGCGACGGTTCTCTTGGAAACCGGTATCATTCCGATTGTCGAACCGGAGACACGCCTCATCCTCGAAGCACCGGGGGGTCTAGTAAAGATCACCGCAAATTGCAGTGACGGTAAAGTCCACTCAATCCGGGTTCGAAACCTGCCGTCATTCGCCGACAAACTGGGCGTCGCGATCGACGTGGCAGGCATCGGCACTCTGACCGTGGATACCGCGTTCGGTGGCGACAGTTTTGTGCTCGTGGATGCGGCCACGCTCGGGTTTTCACTCACCCCAGACGAAGCGCGGGATATCGCCACGACCGGCATGAAGATCACGGCGGCGGCAAACGAGCAATTGGGCTTCGTGCATCCGGAATTGCCCGATTGGTCACATATCTCCTTCTGCGAAGTCACAAACCCAGTTGAATTACGCGACGGGGTCAAATTCGGGCGCAACGCGGTCGCAATTCGGCCTGGCAAGATCGACCGCTCCCCCTGTGGGACCGGATGCAGTGCGCGTATGGCCGTATTGCATGCGCGCGGTGAGCTCGCTCGCGCTGAGCAATTCGTCGGTGAATCGCTCATCGACTCCACATTCGATTGCCGGATCGAAGATATTGTCGCCGTGGCCAGCCGACCAGCGGTGGTGCCGTCGCTGGCGGGACGTGCTTGGATTAGCGGCATGAAAACACTGATGCTCGACCCGGACGACCCTTGGCCCGAAGGATATCACTTGAGTGATACTTGGCCGCAAATCGATTGATCACAAACATCGCATTTTTGCACACGCGGGCTAATCTTGCTTAAGGGAAAATAGGGAGATATCGATGGTCGTAACGTTGACCGACGAACAACAGATGATCCGCGAGAACGTGCTGCGCATTTGCAGTGATTTCGATGACAATTATTGGCTGGCACGGGACGAAGATGGTCGCTTTCCAGAGGATTTCTGTTTGGCTTTGGCAGAGGCTGGTTATCTCGGTATCGCCATGCCGGAAGAGTTCGGCGGCAGCGGTCTCGGCATTACGGAAGCCGCCGTCATGGTGCAGGCGATCTCCGAATCCGGTGCGGCGAACGGCGGCGTCTCCTCCATCTCAATCAATGTATTCGGCGCCAATCCAATCGTGCAATATGGCACGGATGAGCAAAAACAGCGCTGGCTCCCGCCGGTCATGCGGCGCGAGGAACGGGCCTGCTTTGCCGTTACGGAACCGGATGCGGGTCTCGACACGTCTCAAATATCGACCCGGGCGGTGCGTGACGGCGATCGCTATCTGGTCCACGGCCAAAAAATTTGGACGACCACCGCGCAGGTCGCTGATAAGATTATGCTTATCGCTCGTACTGCGCCGAAGGAAGAAACAGACAGCCCGATCGACGGGTTATCATTGTTCTACGCCGACCTCGACCGAGACTATGTCGAGATCAAGGAAATCCCGAAGATGGGTCGCAAATGCGTTGATTCGAACAGCGTGTTTTTCGACGGTATGCCAATCCCCGTGGAAGACCGGATCGGCGAAGAGGGGAAGGGTTTCCGCTATCTTCTGCACGGCCTCAACCCGGAACGCATTCTACTTGCAGCAGGCCTCGTCGGTCTTGGTCGGGCCGCACTCAATAAGGCGACCAATTACGCCAAGGAACGCATCGTCTTTGAGCGCCCCATCGGCATGAACCAAGGTATCCAGCATCCGCTCGCCGAAAGTTGGGCGGAGTTGGAAGCGGCGAACCTGATGGCCTTCGCCGCGGCGCAGAAATACGACCAGGGCGAACATTGCGGCGCCGAGGCGAACGCGGCCAAGTACCTAGCGGGTGAAGCGGCGTTCAAAGCCTGCTCAAACGCCATTCAAACCCATGGCGGCATGGGCTACGCGAAGGAATTTCATGTCGAGCGGTATTTCCGCGAAATGCTGATTCATCGCATCGCACCGGTTAGCCCACAGATGATTTTAAATTACCTGGCCGAACGTGTTCTCGGCCTGCCGCGATCTTATTGAGGAGTTAATCATGTCCGCCACCAAGCTCTGGAAGTCCGGCCCTATCCCGCAACTCGTCAATGTCGACCGACTGGTCGCGATCATGGAACAACGCGGTATCGACGGTGTTGTCGCCAGCTCACACCAAAACCTCTACTACCTGTCGAGCTTGAATGCCGTCGCGCAAAAGTCTGACGAGCCGCGACCGTTCGCGGTGGTCATATCGCGGCACGCGCCCGACACGCCCATCCTGATAATGCCGGAATATTATATTGGTGCAATGGCGCGGCAGGGCAGCTGGATCGAAGACATTCGCCCTTATCGCTCGATGATCTCGCCGATGGACCGCCCTGCATCAGAGGTTGACATAGAGCGCTTCATCCCGCAATCCAGCGGCGATCTCGGATGGCTTGCAAGCGCGCGGGACCACTACGCCGAGACAATGATCATGAGCCTAGAGAAGGCCCTCTCCGATCTAGGGCTATCAGGCAAGAAGGTCGCGTATGATGACGCCCGCCTCGGACTGCACCTCTCCAAAAGTGTGGAAGAGGTCGCCGACGGGTTCAGCCTATTGATGTCCGCACGCAGCGTGAAGACACCGGTCGAAATTGATCTTCTGCGCGAGTCGACCGCGGTGAATCAAGCGGCGATAGAGGCGACGATCGGGCAGTATGTGCGCGGCATGACTTGGTTTGATCTGAACCATGTCTATAACGTCGCGGCGACCCAGAACGGCGGATTCGTCCACGATCCAGGCGCGCTGGTCCTCGCCAGCCCGCGCGGCGGCGACGCCTCCGTCGCTTTCACATCCGAATTCGACGACTTTGAGCTAGATCCAGGTATGCGCATCATGTTCGACTGCCACGGTACAAAGGACCTTTATTGTTGGGACGGCGGCAAAACCTGGATTATCGAAGGACAGCCGGAAGACGCGGAAACGCCCGAAGTGAAGGGCACGCGCCTGGCGATGGAGGAAATCCAAGCCGTCTTCAAGCCTGGGAAAAAGGTCAGTGAATTACAGATACTCGGGCGAGATACATTTCGAAAGGCAGGCGTTGCCGATCCGGAGTCGTGTCTGTTATTTTTCCATGGCTTGGGGCTCAGTCATTTGGAGCAGGAAATCGGCGGCGAAGTCGAAGGCAGCGCCACCGGCGACTGGGTGCTCGACGATCAAATGGCCATCGCCATTCACTTACTGGTCCCGGGCGGTGCCAAGGAACGGTTCTGGCTTGAGGATATAGCACTCGTGACAGGTGAAGGTGCGGATCGTATCTTTACCTGGGACCTCAACCCACAAATCGGCTAACCGATATGACAGCTGAAGAGACCGATCCCGAGCGCCGGTTCCTCCCCGAGTTCGACACAACACTTCGTTTCCGATCGAAAAACCTCGAGCATTTATAAAAGTATTGGCACTCGAAGCGAAAAGGCCAGGAGATGCCATCAAGGGCGGTAATTGAACCGACCGAGATTCCTACCCTGTTGCCCTATCTCGCTTTAATCGACGTTCAATTAAACCCTCGGCGTTTTCCGTGGCGTTTGGTGGGAACCCACATCACAGGCGCTATGGGATACGACTATACCCGTTTCGCTTTCGACGAATAATATTCCGGCCCCGCCCATGCCGACCTGAGAGCCGTGTACGAACGCGTCCTCCAATCGAAGGAACCAATCCGACATATCGGCCACCCAACTTTCGCCGATAAACACTTTGCCTTATATGAGTCGACGCATCTGCCCCTTTCACAAGATGGTTCCAGGGTCGACATCATTTTGGTCGGCCTTGAATTTTTCTCCCAATAGCCACTTCCGGTTCGGACAGCACACCCGTCGCCAAGAACGTGCGCCGCTCCAACTTAATACGAGTAACATTTGACTATTCCAGGAGCACAACATGAAAGTCGGTTTTATCGGCCTTGGTACCATGGGCGCCAGCATCGCCCTGAATGCCGTCAAGGGTCAGCACTCGCTCGTTGTCCACGATATCAATCAAGATGCGGCCAAACCGCATCTGGAAATCGGGGCTGAGTGGGCGGCATCACCCAAAGAAGTCGCGGCCCAAAGCGAGGTTGTGTTCACATCGCTTCCGGGGCCGCCCCAAGTCGAGGAAGTCGCCCTTGGCGAGAACGGCCTGATGGAAGGCTTTTCCGCCGGCAACGCTTATTTCGACCTCAGCACGAATTCCCCAACCGTGATGCGCCGTCTGCACGCGACGATGCAGGAGAAAGGTGTCGAAGTCATGGATGCGCCGGTCAGCGGCGGACCTGATGGCGCAAAAAGCGGTAAGATGGCGATCTGGGTCGGCGGCGATCGCGCGACTTTCGATAAATACAAGGCGGTCCTCGATACGATGGGGGACGCGGCACGGTATATTGGCCCAATCGGCGCGGGATCCATCGCCAAACTCGTCCACAATTTATCGGGCTACATCATTCAGACTGCGATGGCGGAAACATTCACCATGGGCGTCAAAGCCGGGTTGGAGCCGGATGCTCTTTGGGAGGCGGTACGACAAGGAGCACTCGGTCGCAGACGAAGCTTCGATACCCTGCACCGCAATTACCTACCACAAAAGTTCGATCCACCGGATTTTGCCTTGGCGCTCGCCCGCAAGGATGTCGCGCTGGCCTGCGAACTCGGCCGCGAATACGACGTGCCGATGAAACTGGCGCACACCACATTGGCCGAAATGACGGAAGCCTTGAACCGCGGCTGGGCAGGGCGCGATTCGCGCGTCGCTATGACCCTACAAAACGAACGTGCCGGCGTCGACATCAAGGTCGATCCCGAGCGACTCACGGAAATTCTAGACAACGATTAATAATTCATTAAATAATAAAATTATATAATAGCGCACTATTATAATTATAGAGCGCTATTTTTATATTAAATATAAATATTTTTATAATATATAATTATTTATATTTAATATTACCTATTTTTTATTAGTTCCAATTATTAAAAAATTTATAATTAAAACCAACACAGAATTAAACCACTGCGGGAAGACAAGCGGTTCATTTCATAGATCGCAACATCGCTTCCTTTCCGTCCAACAGGCGCAACACGAAAAGGTTCGATCATACGAACCTAAATAAAGGAATTGAGCGATGTTAGTTTCCGCCACCATTGCAGGTGTCGTCGTCGGATTGACGGTGATCTCCTTAGCGATACTGACCGGATCCGATTTCTGGATATTCCTATATCTTCCAGGCTTCCTCATCGTCGTCGGCGGTATTCTCGCGGCAACAATGATAAAATTCCCGATGTCGGGTATTCTCCTTGCCTTCCCGGCCGGCTTAAAAGCCGCTTTCACCAATAAAAAAGATAGCCCTCGCGGCTACATCCGCGATGCAATTAAGCTAAGCAAAACCAGGCCCGAGCAAGGCATGCTGGTGTTGGATCAAATCAAATTGAGAAATCCCTTCTTCCAACAGGGCGTCCAACTCTGTGCGGACGGATGCGAGCTTCCTTATATCAAAAAATCCTCTCCCCGCATATGTCGCAGGTGATTCAAGAGGAAGAAATGGGCACCAAGGTTTTCGCCGTGATCGGCAAATCCGCGCCAGCTTTCGGTATGTTTGGCACCTTAGCGGGGCTGATCAAAATGCTCAGTAATATGAATGATGCTAACAGTCTCGGTCCCGTCATGACCGTCGCCTTTTTGACGCACTGTATGGCGTGCACATGGCGAACCTTGTCGCTTTACCGATTGCCAACAAACTTTCCACGAAAGCGAGCTGGATTGGTGTTCACGAGAAACCCAGTGACAAGCGCTTCGCGGAATACCCCGATGAGTCCATTGCGGATTGGCAACAATGGCTTGGATTGGAGCAATGAGGACCGGAAATGAAGTGCTCACCGCTTGACAGACGTCCCCCTACTCCGTATTTCCATCCTCGCTTGAAAGAGCATTTGCGGCGGATTAGCTCAGCTGGTTAGAGCAGTGGAATCATAATCCATGTGTCCGCGGTTCAAGTCCGTGATCCGCCACCAATTAAGCCGTCGATAGACGGTACGAAATCGAGGGATGGGCCAAGTGGCCTATCCCTCTTTCTTTTCGATAAATGAGGGCTTGAACCGTCTTTCACAGAGACGCGCCCGTTAGACGTCACACCGATTTATTGCAAGCAAAGCCTATCCGTTAGAACCGCCCTGTGGTTTTCAGTTGTATCGACCAGCCACGCGTCTTCATCGTTGTCGTCGTCCCAATCGTAGGGGAACTCAAGATCATCGTATAGCCAACGATAGGTAAGCTTCTTCTGTTCATGGGTATCAAGTTCCCCGGCTTCGTAACGCTCCAGCACTGAATCGATCACAAGTTCTATAAACCGCTCGGTCACCTGTCTAACAACTACTGGATTATAAATATATTCTTTTCTATAAATTGTGCTTATTAGAATTTCTTTATTTTTATTTAGAACTCAAATAAAATATCAACGGATATAATTTTATCCAAATAAATTGGCACATTTTTCATGCTGTTACTTAACTTAAGATACAAAATGTTTTAAATTTCTTCAGCCCTGGGATCACTCTCAAAAACTTCGACGACAGAAGAGATATAAGCGGCCCGCTCCGTTTCGAGCTCATCCAATACTGCTGTTACCATCACTTTATAAATCATTTTCCGAAGGTCCGCTTTTGCTGCAACTCATTCCTTGTTAAGTATATTTAGCGCGCACTTCGTTAAGATTTTCTTGATGAGACCGTTCGCGTTGGACGCAATGCAGCATCAGCAACATCACTCAAACATTTTTTCTTTGCCCGTCTGAATGAATAAAGCTTGCGAAGCCTTACCGATCCGTCCCGCGAGGCATCGCGGCTATAATTGCCCAAAGGATTATCAGCACCAATTGCCACCAACTGGCCCAAACAGAAAAACTGAACAGGCCCGAGCCAAAATAGACCCCAAAGAGTCCAACGGCGGCCAGGCCCGCCGATGATCCAGACATCGC
>CAJWTF010000035.1 GCA_913046825.1 uncultured Rickettsiales bacterium
GTGGAAACGGTTTTAGTGGCGGCGGATGCCGCGCAGCGCGGTGCGTCGGTTGCAGGGAATAAAGTCAACTCACTGTCGCAGCGGAGGTCATTGGCCATTTGAAGAAGGCTGCCTATGAGGTCATCCGACCGAAGGCGATTCCCAGTCAATATCTTCCCAAACGCCGCCGCTCAAGCGCTAAGGATTTGGTGTATCAAGCGGAATAAATCGAAAAAGATGGACGCATTCGTCTCGATCACCGTCGTCAACCGGGTCGCCCGCTCTAAGGCCACGAACGTCTCCAGTATCGAATTTAAGTTGGAAATTTACCGGCATGGTAAGAAAAAGCCGGTTGCGGTTGTTGACATTTCCTGGGCTAAGGGCCCTCCCATGCAGTCCGGCTGCCTCGGCCCATGGATGATGCGCATCCTGTTGGAAAACGTCGCCAAGCCCGCCAAGGATCTTAGTCGGCAAATCCGGCTCGGCCTCAAGGGCAAGAAGATCAAAAGAAAAAGTGCTACGGCAAGTAAGCCCCCTTTCTTCCTCCTGCCCGTCTTCGCCATATATCATTTATTAAAGTCGAAATTCGGGAGGGTATCATGTTCGATTTGATCATTCGCGGCGACCAGGTGGTGACACCGCAAGGCACCGGCGCCTGGGACATCTGTATCGAGGGCGAGACTATCGCCGCCATCGCGCGTCCCGGTCAGTTCGCCGACGATCAGGCAGGCCGCGTGATCGACGCTACCGGCAAAATCGTCATCCCGGGCGGCATCGACCCGCATATCCACTCACTTTGGCATATCCCGGCAATCGGCGACGGTGAACCGGGCCTGACCGACGGGCCGGACGTGGTCAGCCGTGCCGCGATCCACGGCGGGACCACCAGCCTGCTCGATTTCGCCACCGTGCTGCCAGGCCAGACCGTCGAAGAAGCGGTTAACATCCGCAAGCAGGATTGGACGGGTAAGTGTTACAGCGATTACGGCTATCACATCATGCTGCAAGGTGCCATTGAGCCGGAGCTGCTGCCGCAACTCGCGTAGGTCATCCAGGAAGGTCACCCCTCCATCAAGATATTCACGACTGACATCACCCCATCCCGTAAGGGCCGAAAGATCACGCACGGCCATATTTGGGAAATCTTCAAGGTACTGAAGAAGGAAGGCGGCATCGCCGCGATCCATGCGGAAGATGACGAGATCGTCATGCACATGCACGACGTGCTGGAGCGCGAAGGCCGCACCGGGTTCGAAAACATGGCGGAAGTACACAACTCGATGTCGGAAGACCTCTCATTCCGCCGTATCATTCGCCTCGCGGAACATGTGGAGGGCACACCGCTCTATATGATGCACGTTTCGGCGGCGACCGGGGTCGCTGCGATCGAAGCGAGCCGTGCCAAAGGCTTTCCGATCTACGGCGAGACCCTGCACCAATACCTGATGTTCACGCACGAGCATTACAAACTGCCAAACGGCCAGATTTATCACACCTATCCGAGCCTGAAGGAAAGCTCGGACCAAGACGCGCTCTGGGAAGGTCAATTACGGGGCTCAATCAGCACGATCGCGACGGATGAGATCTGCTGCGGCCTTTCGACCAAGGTACAGGGCGACCGCATCGACGACGTGACCGGCGGCAACGCGGGCGCAGAGCCACGTGTCTCGGTGATGTATACGGAAATGGTGCAAAAGCGCGGCTACAGCCTCGCCAAATTCGCCGACCTCGTCTCCACCAATGCCGCCAAGATCATGGGCATGTACCCAAGGAAGGGCGCGTTAGCGCCAGGTAGCGACGCCGACGTCTGCGTCCTGGACCCGGAGCAAAGCCGCACGATCACCGCCGCCCGTCTGCACGAGACCGACTACACCCCCTGGGAAGGCTACGAAGCTAGCGTCTGGCCGTCATTGGCGGTACTACGCGGCAAGGTGATGATGGAGAATGGGGAGTTTAAGGGCGACGTGAAGGACGGGAAGCTGCTGAAGCGCAAGATCGCGGAGGAAGTGCGGCAGCGACCAGTGGTGTGAGGCTTCTGGCTTCCCGCCTGCGCGGGCATGACGGGTTGTAAAGCCTGACACGGTCGGCAAGTCTCCGCGCTCAGATCTTGCATCATTGTCATTACCGCGTAGGCGGGAAGCTAGGTAAGGCCGCAAACACTCATTATTGAAATACAGCCCTAAAACGGCTTATCCCCGCAGACCGCCACCCGATAGCCGTGCCGTGTCTCCGGGAAATAGTCCCAGAGGGCCCGGTGCTGCGTACAGCGGTTGTCCCAGAACGCGACCGAGTTGTCGCGCCAGCGGAAGCGGCATTGGAATTCCGGGGTCGCAATATGCGCGTAGAGCATAGCAAGGACCGCGTCGCTCTCGGGTTTGTTTAGCCCCTCGATATGGGTGGTGAAGACGGTGTTCACGAACAGTGCCTTCTTGCCCGACACCGGATGGGTGCGGATTATAGGGTGTAGCGCCGTCGGGTAGGTATCCTGCCCGTCCCGGAGCGCGCCCCGGTGGCCGTAGCGGGCCTTGTGGCGTTTCTCCGAGGAATGCCAAGCCTTAAGCCCACCCAGGAAGCTCTTCATCTCGTCTGACAAGGCGTCATAGGCCGCGTACATGCTGGCGAACAGAGTATCGCCGCCCGGCTCCGGCACTTGGCGCAGGTGCAGGATGCTACCCATCGGCGGTTCCTCGTCGGCGCTTACATCCGTGTGCCATTGTTGGCCGCCAGAGACACTGGTCGAGTTTTCATCCGCGTGGATGGTGACGACCTCTTCGTCACCGTCGGTCGCGGGGGCGGCTGGATGGACGTGCAGTTTGCCGAACAAGCGGCCGAAAGCCTTGTGCTGCTCTAGGGTCATTTCCTGATCGCGAAAGAAGATCACCTGATGAGCGACCAGCGCACCGTGGATTTCCTGGAACGTTTGATTGCCGAGCTGTTGCGAGAGGTCGACACCAGCGATCTCCGCGCCGATGACCGGGCTAAGCGGTGTCACAGCAATGCGTTCGTAAGTCATGATGGTTCCTCTTCTTCGAGACGGCGCCACAAAATTACCTACCAGTGACAAATCGTCTAAAACATATGATAGGGTGAAATCTGTTCTTTGACACGTGAATGATCGCAAAAATTCGAACGCACACCTCTCAGGTCTAAATCAGCGGTATTTTAACACTGTGCATGGGGTTTTTTCGCGAAAATAGATGTTGGTTCGCGGCGGATCACCCTTCGACAGCCTCAGGATGGCGCGTTTTTTTAAATCAGGATGTGATGTTTTGTGTAATAGACGAAGTGTTTTGCGTCATAAACAAACCTCCCACCCCAACATAGTGAGCCTGTCGAACCACGACAGTGGCACGAAGACACCGAAAAGGTCATCACGCGGGGATGGGCGCTAGGCGGTTATATCCAGCAGACGTTCGCTCAATTCTTCCTCTGTGCGGATGACGGCCGCACTGGCTTGGAAGCTCGTCTCGGCTTGGCTCAGTTCGATCAAACCTTCAGTGCGTGCCAAGCCTGGGTATGAGAGGGAAATCGTGTCCTGTACGCCAAGCGAACTGCCGCTCTTGGCCTGTTTAGGCACATCGGCGGTGACAATTTTCTCAGCGGCCTTGCCGACGCGCTCGGCGCTTTGAGTGAGACCGCTAAGGGCGCTCGATAACACGGATGATATTAGCATTTTCTTCTCCTTATCACCACGATAGGGAAAATGCGGCCCCTGACCAATGATGGCGGTCACACTCGCATTTAAAAATCAACAAATGCTTAAAAAACCGAAGATACGTTCACCCTAGCCATCCTCGCTCTCGGGTGAGGAGCTGGTCTCGGCCGCCAATTTCCGCTCTCGGTAATACACATACAGTCCCGACGAGACGATCACGGCCACACCCACCCAGGTGAGCGGATCAGGGAAATCACCGAAAAAGATGAAGCCTAGAGTCGTCGCTCCCACGATCTCGACATATTGGAAGGGCGCGATCTGACCCGCTCCGATACGCCGGGTCGCCAAAGCGACAAAGACATGCCCCGCGGTTGCAATTGCCCCTAGCAGGATCAGCAATCCCCACTCTATCCCATTGGGCATCGCCACTGCCAAAAAGGAGAGGCCGGTCATCGGTCCGACCAGTAAGACCGGTGTCAGTGCCAGCGCACCGAAAACACCGACATAGAATTGCATGCCGATGGCGTTGGCCACGCTGCCACCTCGCGCCAATTTACGAGTCAGCAGCATGTAGAGCGCAAAGCCGAAAGCGGCCAGGATCGGCAGCAACGCCGTGGCACCAAAGGCCGCGTAGCTAGGGCGCACGATCAGCATCGATCCGGCCAGACCCACCAAGACCGCGCTGATCCGCCGCCAGCCGACCGGTTCACCGAGGAACACCGCCGACAGTAGGGTGAACATCAACGGGCTGACAAAGAAGATCGAGATCGCATCCGCAAGCGGCATGACCGACAATGCAGCGAAGAAGACGACTGTCACCGTCGCCATCAGGACTCCGCGCGCGATATGGGACCAGAGGTTCGGCCCGATCCGCAAACCACCGTCCCGTATTGAGAAAGGTAGGAGGAATATCGCCTGCAGGACATGACGGACCCAGGCGACTTCTCCCGCCGAGATCGATCCGGACAGTCCTTTGGCGATGGCATCGATCCCCGGCAAAATCAGCATCGCTGAGACGATAAAGATCACGCCTTGGCGGAGATCTGCGGCGGAAGGTTGATGGTTTGCACTCATGGCCGGACAGTGCCGGGTCGCAGGGTAGGCGGCAATGCTTTATCGGCCCCTCACCCTAGTCCTCTCCCGCGAGGGAAGTGGCAATATAAAATTCCCTCTTCCCTCGCGGGAGAGGACTAGGGTGAGGGGGTTAATTTACCCCCCATACTCCGCCGCCTGCGCCACCGGCTCAGGGACACTAATGACGCCGTCACGGATAAACCCAGAAACTTCAGCTTCCGAAAATCCGAATTCTGCCAAGACTTCTGAGCCGTGCTCACCCAAACGGGGAGCCGCACGGCGCACAGACGTCGGAGATTTGGACAGTTTTACCGCCGGGCCCAAAGTGTCGATCTCGCCGACGGAGGAGTGCTCGACCTCAACAATCATGCCGCGATGGCGGGCTTGCTCGTTCTGGTGCATTTCGGCGGTGTCAAGGATGGGGCCTGACGGCAATCCGGCCTCTTCGAAGATCGGGCCCCATTCCGCCCGCGTCTTCAAGATGAAATGTGGCGCCAAGATATCGCGGACTTGGTCGAGATTAGCCATTCGTTCTGGCGTCTTCGCAAAGCGAGGGTCATCACCAAGATCCTCTCGGCCGATGATCTTACAAAGGCGCAGCCAATGGCGGTCGCTCCCCGCAGATAAGGTCATCCAGCCATCGCTTGCCTTAAAGACTTCGTAGGGCCCATTCAGCGGGTGGACATTGCCGAGTGCTTCTGGCGCCTTGCCCGTCGCGACATATTGCGAGGATTGATGGAAGCTCGCTGCGATGCCGGATTCGAACAGCGAAGTATCGACGAATTGCCCTTCGCCCGTGTTGTTGCGGTGCTGGAGAGCGGCGAGAACTCCCATCGCACCGAACATCCCGGTCATAACATCGCAGATGGGTGCCCCGCTCTTGAGTGGTGGATGATCGGGACCGTAGCCGGTCACGCTCATCAAGCCGCTCATGCCCTGCGCGATCAGGTCGACGCCTGCCCGGTGCGAATAGGGTCCCGTCGCGCCGAAGCCGGAAACCGCCAAATAAATCAAACTCGGGTTGATGTCCCTCAAGTCTTCATACCCAAGGCCGAGTTTTGGCATGGTCTCGCGCAGAAAATTCTCAACCAGAACATCCGAGCCTTTGACCATGCGACGGAAAATAGCATTGCCTACCTCATTCTTCAGGTCGATGGCGATGCCGCGCTTATTGCGGTTGATCATCATGAAGGAGGAGGATTCACCCTTGATTGGCGGGACGAAACGGCGCGTGGCGTCGCCCCCATCCGGGCGTTCAACTTTGATCACGTCGGCGCCAAAATCAGCCAGATGCATCGCCGCCGCCGGGCCCGCGAGATTGGCCGTCACATCCAGAACCTTAATGCCCGCGAGTGGGCCCTTCGCTTGCTCGGTCATATTCGTCCCTCCCCTACTAAATTTCTTAGAGGAGTGAGGTAGATCAAGTGCCCATTGCCCCCACCCTACCCCTCCCCCACATGCAGGGAGGGGTAGGGTGGGGAATTCTTACTGCGCTAGGTCCGGCACCCGTGTATGCCAGTTCGTTCCGCGCTGATAAGCATGACCCACGGTACACAGAGTCGCCTCGTCGAATGGGCGTCCGATCAATTGAAATGCGGTCGGCAGTCCCATCGGCGTGAAGCCGCACGGCACGCTCAGGGCTGGTAGGCCAAGATAGCTGATCGGGCGCGTGTTCTTCGATATCCGCAACACGACGGCGGGCATATCCTCGCTGCCGCCGACATCCACATCCGCGAGCTTCGGCGCGGTGATCGGCATCGTCGGTGTCAACAGGACATCGCAATCCCGGAACGCCGTCGCGCAATAGTCGCGCAGATAGGTGTCCCGCATGGTCAGCGCCTCGATATACCGGGTGGCCGGTTGATAGAGCCCAAATTCAATCCGCCGTCGGACCATGTCGCCGTAGTCGCCGGGCCGCTCTACCAACCACTTGCGATGGATAGTCGCCGCTTCCGACGCCAGTGCGGCGGCCCAGATCAAGTTCATTTCCTCATGATCCGGCACATCAGCCTCAACCAATACCGCGCCCGCATCCGCCAGAACTTGTTGGGCTCCTTCGACCAACCCTTCCACATCCGGGTCCATATCGTCGTAATAATAGGTGCTTGGAATGCCGATGCGGAGCCCTTCAACCGAATTCATGCAGGCCGCTTCATAGGCGTCCACGGGTCGATGGCTAGAGGTCGCATCCTTCGGGTCGTGTCCCGCGATCGTATCCATGATCCGCGCCGCATCACGCACAGTGCGGGTCAATGGTCCGCCGCAATCAAAGGAAAACGATAGCGGCATTAACCCGTAACGACTGACCCGGGTCTGGGTCGGCTTGAAGCCGACGACGCCGGACATGCCGGACGGGATGCGAATGGATCCGCCAGTATCTGAGCCGAGCGCCCCATATACGATCCGTGCCGCGACCGTCGCCCCCGAACCGCTCGACGAGCCGCCCGGAGCGTGTTCCGGATTCCAAGGATTGTGACAATCGCCGTAATGCACGTTATTCCCGATGGGTCCAACCGCGAACTCCGACATATTCAAATCGCCAAGATAGAGCGCTCCCGCTTCTTCTAACCGGGCAATTACCGTCGCGGTGCGGTCGGCTACGTAATCGGCCCTGATCTTCGAGCCGCAGGTGGTGACCTTGCCTTCGCGGTAGTACATGTCCTTATGCGCTAACGGCACACCCGCGAGCGCGCCGACGGTCTCGCCTCGCGCAATCCTACCGTCGACTTCGGCCGCCGCCTCCAGGGCTACATCTGCTTCCAGGGAGATGAACGCGTTCAGGGTAGGTTGCAGGCGTTCCGCCCGTCCGATCACAGTCTCGGTGACTTCAACAGCGGTGACGTCTTTCGACTTGATACGGTCTGCGGCATCGCACGCGTCGAGGAAGGCGATGTCGTCGCTCATGGCTGCTTCCCTTCTGGCGCGAGGTCATCCAATGCGTCGTTGTAGTCGGCTGGCTCCATATCGAATTCAAGATGCTTCGCCACCGCTTCGCCGGCATCGTCCATCGGCGACAACATATCCGCCAAAGTCTGCCGGTCTGCTTCCGGCAATGTGAAGCGGTGCCAGACCTCCGCCAGCTTGGCGACAAAATCGCCAGTAATGCTGCTCATCTGTTCTAGCCCTTCTCTGTAGATAATGCAGATATCGCTTCCAAGAGGCGAGCGATCTCCGCGTCGTCATTGTAATAATGCACCGATGCACGAACGACCGGCGGCAAGTTGCGCCGTGACGCATCTAACAAGGTGCTGGAGGGGTTGGAGACGCTGACATTGATCCGTCGCGTAGCCAACGCAGCTTTGATATCGAGCGCATCCACGTCCTCCAGCGTGAAGGTCACGATCCCACATTGAACGCGACCGATATCCCGCACCTCGACACCGGGAATAGATGATAGGCCGTCCCGCAACGTCCCCGCCAATACCTGTACACGTTCCCAGATATCCGCGAGCCCCACATCCAACGCGTAGTTGACGGCGACACCCAATCCCAGGCGGGCGGCATAATTGTTCTCCCAATTCTCGAACCGACGCGCATCAGGTCGCACCTCAAAACGATCCGGCGCCACCCATTCGGCCGAGAACATATCAAGCATCGGCGGCTCCAAAGTTTCCAGAAGCCCGTCGCGAACATACAAGAAGCCGGTGCCCCGAGGTCCGCGTAAGTACTTCCGACCGGTGGCTGATAGAATGTCGCAGCCAATCTCGTCGACGTCGACAGGCATGTGGCCGACAGTCTGACATGCATCGAGCAAATAGGTGATGTCGTGTTGCTTAGCGATTCTCCCAATCTCCACCGCCGGATTAACGAGGCCGCCGTTTGTGGGGATATGGGTAATGGAGATCAGCTTGACCCGCTCGTCGATCATATTCTCTAGAGCGGCAACATCGACCTCACCACTATTCGTCGAGGGAATTGTCTCAACGACCGCACCAACCTTTTTCGCGACTTGCAGATAAGCGATATAGTTGGCGGCGTATTCGGCTTCCGCCGTCAGGATTCGATCTCCCTTGGCGAACGGCAGCGCATAGAAAGCCATGTCCCAAGCGACAGTCGCATTCTCCACAAGCGCGATTTCCTGGGTCTTCGCACCAATAAGTTGGGCAACCGACGTGTATACCGCCTCGCAACGCTCCGCGGCCTCTGCCGCCGCTTCGTAACCACCGATCGCAGCTTCAAGTTTCAGATGATTGATCTGCGCATCCAGAACCGGCGTCGGCATCAACGCCGCGCCCGCATTGTTGAAATGCGCCACATTTGATAGGCCCGGCGTATCTTGGCGAAGTTTCTCTATATTCATGTCGGATTACCTTCTTAAAGCCGGAAACACTTCTTGCTCCAGCAATGCTTTAGACTCCGGCCCACCGGGTGTTTCATGTATTCGGAGATTACCACCGACGGATATCTTATCGAGACCAAGCGCCGCGATTTCTTTTAACCTCTCCACACATTGCTCCGGCGTGCCAACAACGCCGAAATGATCGATGAAATCGTCAGTTAGCGTTTTCGCCTGATTGGAATCGCCATGAGTATGGGCATTCATGTCATAGGCGTCGCGCAGTGTCTGTAGCGCCTGCTCCGCCTCCCGCGTCAGCGGACCATGGGTCTTTCCATGCATTACGGAAAACCGCGCGAAGACGGTCAAGCCGCCGCGGGCAACACCGCGTGCCACCGCCACGTCCGAATGCGCCGCACAATTGACGAACGCGCCGAAGGCAACCCCGTCCGGATTGAGCCCGGCCTTGCGCCGCGCTTCCCGCCCCAACTCGATACCCCATTTGAGACGTTCGATATCCGCTCCGACGGTAAGCATGACCCGGTCCGCCAAGAGAGCGGCAATCTCAATAATTTTAGGACCGGTTGCCGCGACTTCGACCGGTACTTTCTGTGTGCCGCCAATCCAAGCGATCCGGCTTTCCGTCGGTGAGTCCGCTAGGCCAAGGTCTTGCACCGGCGGTGCCACATTGTTCGGTATATCGATTTCGTCGAAGGGAACCGCATCGCCCCGCAAATAGGTTTGCAAATGACGTAGATAGGTCTCGAACTGCCCGATGCGAGCGGGCGCTCGGCCAAGATGAGCGAGAGCGGAATCGCCGCGCCCAATACCCAGCACCATACGCCCGTTGGCAACACGGTTGACGCTGGCGGCAGCCGTCGCGGTTGCCGCCGCCGTGCGCGTGACAGAGTTCGTCACCGCCGTGCCAAGACCAATGCTTTCGGTCACCGTCGCCGCCATCGCCAAGGCGATATACGGATCACCAGAAAGATTTTGGGAATCGACGACATAGACGCCGTCCCAACCCTTTTCCTCGTAGTCGCGCGCGAGCCGCATTAACCCACGGGGCGATGCCGGGGCATTCGTCCAAAACTCAACCATGCGAGCCCCGTCTTACTTGCGCTCAATCAGTTGATACATCACGCCGTGGCCGTCCTTGGGATGGACGAACACCATTTTGCCCGCTTCTATCAGGCGCGCGCCATTGGCTTTCATTTCCGCCGCCGCCTCTTGCAGATTGTCGACACCCAGCGCCACCAAATGAAGGCCTTCGCCATGCTTGGCCATCGCATTGCCAATAGCGCCTTCACCAAGAGGCTCACAAAGTTCGATAAACCGTCCGTCATCGCCTAACGGCAAGATCGCACGCTTCATGCCGAGCTCGGGAATTTCCTTTGGCTCTTCGCGCCGTTTCATCCCCATCTTGCCTTCGTAATCCTTCAGTCCCTCTTCCAAATCCTTTACCCGCACCACGATATGGTCGATCCATTTGTACATTCGTCGGCTCCCATTATTTCACCTGGTTTGATCTTCTAAATAGAATGTCGCTTGAACCGGTGTTGGGAAAAGCTCTCGAAAAAATTTCATCGCTGTGACGATGCTCACAGACGTTAAGCCGCATCCGAGTAAAGTGACCAAACTCGTCCAGTGACGATGTTTCCGCTGGGGATAACGATAACACCCAAGGCTCGACAGGGATTAAAATGGCTTAATACCGTGGCTATCTTCCGCAAATCGATGGCGATTTTTTTCCATACTGATGGTGGGTTAGAGACAAGCCTCGTCTTCCATGATGGCATCGATCTTCCACACTTCGCGGCATTCGACTTAATGAAGTCCAAAGATGGCCGACAACGACTGCGCGAGAATTTCGATCCGTATATCGATATCGCACGGGAAGCGGTTATAGGCTTCAGACTCGAATCGTCCAACTGGCGCGCGGATAAAGACTGGGGTCAGCGATTGGGCTTCAGTGCCTCGACTCTGAAAGTAGTAAACCGCGACGCCGTCACCTTGATGCATGATGTCCGTGACGCTCATGAAGGTAATCTTCCAATCGTGGTCAGTGGATGTATCGGCCCACGCGGTGACGGGTACGACCCCGGAGACGTCATGTCACCCATTGAGGCAGAAACCTATCATTCTCCGCAAATCGAAGCCTTTGCAAATGCCGGAGCGGACATGGCGACTACGATCACAGCGACGATATGAACGAAGCGATAAGTATCATCTTCGGCGCCATTAAGTTCGACATGCCGGTCGCCATTTCCTTTACCGTGGAGACCGACGGACACTTACCGACAGTGCAATCTCTATGAGATGCTATCGCATCCGTTGATATCACCACCAATTAGGCCACCGCCTATTTCATGATTAATTGGGCGCACCCAACACACTTCCAGGATACGCTAAAGCGCGGCGGCACATCGCTTGGCCAGCCGCGCGGATTGCGCGCCAACGCGTCCTGTCTCAGTCATTCGAATTGGGCAATGCCGAGGAATTGGATATCGGCAATCCACAGGAGCTGGGCCATCAACACGACCATGTCCTCGGTGATTATCAGCATATCAAATTCTTTGGTGTATGCTGCGGGACAGATCACCGCCGTTTGGCAGAAATCGCAAAAGCAGGTCAGGAAAAATTCAAGACAGCGGCGTAACCCTTCGATCGCGCTCAGCCGCCGGGAGGCAAAACTTATAAAGTGTCGACGAAGCGTTTGCTCGCCACCAAAACGGCTTCCAATTGATCCCGGTGTGGCGCATGCCCACAGCCCTCCAAGATCAACGGCTCCACGGGCCCGCCAATGCCCGCGACGATCCGGTCCACCTGCTCAATTGTGCCGTATTCATCGGCGTCACCTTGGATGACCAAAGTGGGGCATTTAATCTTCGGAAGATATTCCTCAATATTCCAATCCCCAAAATCCGGTAATTGCCAAACGGCATTCCAGCCGTAGAAGCTCGCATCCGGATCAGCGTGATGGCGTGACAACAGATTGCGCAAAGCATCCGAGGATTCATAGCTTTCCTGAATGGCCGCAATACTGTTCACGCTGAACCTTTCAGTGAAGACATGCGGTGCCTCAACAATAATACCGCCGACCTTCGTCGGCTGCGCACCGCCGCAAATCAGTGCAATAGACGCACCGTCACTATGGCCGAAGAAGATAGGCCGTTCGATCTTCAGCGCCGTGAGGAGTTCCGGCAGTTCTGCCAGAGCCGCGACATGCATATAGTCAATACCGAAAGACGCCTGGCGAACAGCCGAACGCCCGTAGCCATATCGTGAATACACCAGCACGTCAGCACCGGTGCGAGCGGCCAGCAATGCCGGGAAGTCGCGCCAGGTAGACACACTGCCGAGCCCCTCATGCAGCATCACAATAGTTGGAGCGTTTTCACTGTGTCCAAAATGCCGATGGTACTCAAGCTCGTGCCCGTTGGCTTGGACAATGCCTTCCTGCACACTCATCAGATTAGTCTTCGCCGTTACGCCACGCTTCGGCATCAAAGGCGACATGACCACCGAAATAATGGACGGCCCGGTTGAGCCCACTCACCTCTTCCGGCGTATAGGTCTTCGTCGGTCCGTCAAGCCAAACGGCGCCAGGCTTTTCCTCAACCCAAGCATCGGCAGTTTGCAACGTACTTTGCCGTTGGATGACATCATAAATATAATAATGATCGGGTACTACGACCTTCGGCTTCAGTCGTTCGATAATATGCTCCACTTGATGAAAGCCCATCACATGGCGGGAGCCGTCCACCGGCAAAAGAGCAATATCAATATTCCCCAGCATGTCCCAAACTTCTTCCGGTGGGTTATGACGGTTGTCGCCCCAATCAAGAATGCGGAGACCGCCAGTCTCGATCACGATCAGACAATGATCCCAGGAGCGCGGATTGTTCGGTGGTGTGATGTCGATCCCATCGAAGTCGAGAATGATTTTTTTAAAGTCGTAGATCGCGGAACTTGAATCAGTCTCGTGTTTGTCGGCGATCCCTCGAATGGTCACGTCGCCGAACGTATAGGTGCCGATCAAGCGGTCGATTAAAACATGAGCGTCTAGCCGATGCAGTGCGTCGTGATCGAAATGGGCGTGGGTCGAGACACCGATGTCGACGGGGATGCGCGGAAAATCCTTGAAATACCAATCCCATTTTCGGGTCGGAAAATTGCGCCACGGGTCGCACATGACACTGATCCCGGCGGGCGATGTGGCTCTGAACGCGGAGCTACCAAAGAACGCAAGCTCAACAGGCGCTTCTGATGGCAACGCTTCACCATCGTATAGTTTTTTCTGCAGCTCTATCATCTTGTTATGGTTAGTCATCAACTGCCATGTGTTGAGACCGTTATCGATTTCCGTCACGCTCATACCCCTAGGATCGGATGCTGGATAGTACCTAACCTCGCTGCGGAAAGCGCACAATAAAATTACCGCCGCCAGCGAAGCCCACAGCGGCGGTTATAATGATGGTGGAACTTAGAAAAGCCAAAGCGATGCAAGCAATATTCGTGATGATCAAATGCGCCCTGGGCCGGACTTACGTCTTTGCGGAGAATCTGGCCGATGAAGTTGATGAAATTTCAGAGATCTATTCTATTTCCCGCCAATACGACCTAATAGCAAAATTTTACCTTCCAAAAGATGCCAGTATTGGCACTTCGTCACCAAGAAAGTGCAAACCTTGGATGGCGTTGCAGACACCTGCACAACGATCACTTTCAAGCCCTTCAAGTAGCCATTTGCGTACCTTGCCAATTCTTTTGATGATTGCCTGCAATCGCAACGTCGTCGAGGCTTGAGCTAAATGGATTTATTATACGTTCTGCTCATCCTCATGGGCGTCTCACGCGGCTTCGGTGGGGTTGCGGAACGGATAGGGCAACCCGGCTTGGTTGGAGAATTGATCGCCCGCGTCGCGCTCGGTGCTCTCGTGATCGAACGTCCCGGCCTTTTCCCGCAACTTTCTCACATCGGCGATAACAAGGTCTTCGTAACCATCACCGATTTCGGCATGTTCTTTCTAATGCTCTCAGCGTCGAGATGCAGCCTCATAAAACACTTGAACACTCGGCAGGTGCACTCGCCGTCGCCAGTGGCGGCATGCTCGTGCCGCTCGGTCTCGGCTTGGCGCTCGGATGGCATTTCCTGCCCAAGAGCAAGTTATAAACCGCCCAATGTTTTTTCCTCGGCTCCGCATTAGCGATCACGGCCGTGCTTGCGACCGTGGGGTCCTAGCCAGAGCTAGGTCAGCTAGGACGACGTTAGGCCAGACAACCGTCCCTGCGGGTATCTTTGACGATATACTGAGCCTCGTGCTCCTCGATTGACTGACCGCATTACTTTCGGCGGGTTCAACGCCCGGCCTGGAGGAATTCTTAACCCCTTTCGGAAAAGTCAGATTGTTCTTCTCCGTTACCGCGTTCTTCGGACTATACGTCTTCCCGCGCGGCGGTCGTTTGATGCGTTATTTGAAGAACAAGGCACTGGAAATCAGTGCTGTCTTGATCGGCGCTTTCGCTTAAACCATATCCGCCGAATTACTAGGACTACATTTTAGCATCGGCGCTTTCATGGCGGGTCTCTATTTCGGCAGCAAGATCATCGATGCGCAAAGCTATAACAGCGTTAAACAGGCAATTTCTGCGATAACCTTCGGCTTTCTAGCTCCAATTTTTTTCGCGTCCATCGGCTTGAATTTAAACATCAGCGCTTTGAGTGGCGCACCACTCTCTCTTGCTATTCTAATCTTGGTCGCATTCTTCAATAAAATCGTTGGTGCCGAAATTGCGGCACGCGCCTTCGAATTTTCACCGCGTGATTCCGGCATTAACGGTGTCGGCATGAGCCCCCGTGGTGCCGTCGAATTGGTGATCAAAGGGGTTGCGCTGAAAGCCGGCTTGTTCGAAACGAATGGACACCCCTCTGTGATCGTCGAGAACCTTTTCTCTGCGGTAGTCATCATGGCGGTCGTCAAAACCGTCGTTAGCCCAATCATACTGAACCGCGCTTATAGAAGGAGTAGGCGCTAACTGCTGGCGTTATCGTTCAGACGATACAGGATGCGGGAGCCGTCCTTTGGCGCGTCAAATCCGACTGCGACCAGACGGCCATCCGGGCTGTACCAGAGTTCGCGTTGGAACTCTCCACCACCATCGATCCTGAAACCTTCGGCAAGAATGGATTTCCCAATTCCGCTCTCAATGCCGCGCATGCCCAATGGCATCACTTTCAGCGGCAGTACTCGTCCCACGATGGGGTCCAAAATCTTGTCTTCGGTCAGGATCGCCCGATTCCAAAGATTGGACGGCAGGATATCGCCGGGCGCCAATTTTCGCTCGCCATTCACTTCCACTAACATGCCATCACCAAGGCGCCGCAATTTTAACTTATAAGAGTCGCCATCATCATCGGTTTCACTTTCCATTTGCAACAACCGACCGTTCTCCCACACTTCGAACGCGACGTGGGTGAATTTAAAGGCGGTGACAAACAACAGCTTGATTTCGAGGTCAACATCGATTTCAACCTCAAGTTTATCTCCCCTAGGACGGAAATCGAACTTGTGATAGCCGATGGGCGCGTCGTTGTGATATACAGTGAAATTCAACGACTGTTTCGCCGCAGGCGTGAAGTTCATCGAGGCTGCGGGCGCACCGAACAGCAACGCCGCAGCAATCAATACGATAATCGATGTCAGTTTCATGGCGCGCACTCTACCCACGCTTACATTATGACTGCAATTCCGAAGTGGCCGAACTTCATCGAAATTGCGAAATTAGCCCGAATTCCCGCTAAAATCGGCTGGATACCGAAGTATCGCTATAATAGATCTTAACCTTTGCGACGTATTGCTATCTTCGCAAACGACGATTCGTTCCCTTTCAAAAGTGTGATGACAGTTGGCCTCCCGCATCAATTCCGCGACATTCCCATCGACGACAATGGTCGCGCTTCCGGCATCCCGTATAGTCCTCACGAACAAGTTCAATTTTGCCTTGCAAGGCGGATAAAGCCGGTTAGGTTCCTCGCGGTCTATTAACCGTGAGCCAGCACATGAGCACCGAATTTCTCGACTATACGAACGGCACTGACAGCCATTACCACGAAATGCTTGGCTACAAGATGACCGAATGGCGCGACGGCTACGTCCGCCTGGAAATGGACGTACAGCCCCGCCATCGCCAGCGCGGCACTTATACCCATGGCGGCATATTGATGGGCCTCCTTGATATTGCCGGGATTCTATCACATCTCCACGGCAAACGCGGCCAGGTTGAGACATTGACTCTCGCGCTCTCGACTAATTTTCTGGCGGCCGTCCATTCCCAGCGCGTTGCAGCGATCGGAGAGGTTACCAAGGCTGGTAACGCAGTGTATTTTGCAAACTCAAAAGTGATCGACATAGCCAGTGAAACAGTCTTGGCAACCGCGCTAGGCACTTTCCGCATCCGTACAAAGAAAGAAACCGGCCATCCAAAATGATTAAAAGGATAGAGAAACCCGGTATAAATAATTTTTAAAACCTGCGCTCAAGAGCAAATCCATACTGGCGTTAGCCACGGCAGGCTTAACTCCCACCCCAGCGAGTTTGCTGGAGGATTTGAACCAGACATAACAGCATCAGTTCCTCGACTCTTGCATCCGGCAGAAGAAAAAGAACGACAGCATTTGCTCCTGCACCTTGAAGAACGAGCCGCAGACCACTCAACTAACGGCGTCACCTACTTTATCGGTGGTCAGACCAGCGGCAGCGTATTTTTGACGACGAACTTGGCAACTTGCTTGAAGCGATTTTGGAACTTCAAACGACTATACCGGTGACACGACGCGAATCGGATTTCCGTCAAGCCATGCGCAGACGTCTTCTAAACAATCACCGTATCTGGCCGCAAAATTCTCATAGGTACGCCCACCGATATGTGATGTAACAAGCACGTTCGGCAATCGGCGGAACGGATGTGTATCCGGCAAGGGTTCGACTTCGAACACGTCGAGGCCCGCTCCCGCAATTCGGTTTCCTTCCAGAGCCGCAATTAGAGCCGCTTCATCAACAATTGGACCGCGCGATGTGTTGATCAGATAGGACGACGATTTCATCGACGCTAGATCGTTAACCGAAACCAGTCCACGGGTGCGCTCCCCTAAGATCACGTGGATCGACAGGACATCCGATTCGCGAAACAGCGTTTCCTTGTCGACTTTACGGACGCCGACGTCGCGACAGCGCTCCTCGGTCAGATTTTTACTCCAAGCAATCACCTCCATATCTAAGGCCTGGCCAACCCGTGCAACGCCGGAGCCCAAAGTACCGAGGCCCAAAACACCAAGCGTCTTACCCGTTAATCCCAAGGGCAGTCCCGCCCCCCATCCGCCTCTGCGGATAGCAGCGTCCTCTTGCGGCAGACGCTTTATCAAACCCAAAATCAGCGCCCAAGCAAGTTCTACCGTGCCATTGGTAGAGCCATAACCCGTCCCACACACCGTCACTCCTTGCGCATCCAATGCGGTCAGATCAAGGGCCGCATTTCGCGCCCCGTGAAAAACGAGTAATTTTAAGTTCGGTAGGGTATTGACGAGCGCCTGGTCAAACACCGTCTCTTCCCGGGCAGTGACAATAATTTCATAGGGTTGCAGCCGCGCCGCCGCTTCCAGTTCATCCGTAAGTTGATCGTGGAAGACATCGATTTCGACGCTGTCCGGCAACCGTCCCCAGTCCGCTGTTTTCAGCGCCAATTCTTGATAATCGTTTATTATAGCTAGGCGCACTAAATTTTCCTCTCGTCCCGGCACATACCGATTCTATCAATTCAGTTGATTACTTGAGAGAGAGAGTGGTGCCCAGGGGCTGATTTGAACAGCCGACACCAGCATTTTCAGTGCTGTGCTCTACCAACTGAGCTACCTGGGCACACGCGCCATTATACCGGCGCACTAATAGAAAAAATTATCCTGGTTGTCCACTGGAAAGGCACGCCCGTATCGCGCTATATGAAAATTAATTGATATCTTGCCTCAGATCCCGTCAGGAGGAGGAAGCTGAATTAGCGATGCTTTTGACGAGACTGAGGAATTTCTGCTGCACATCTGCGGGTGCCGCCACATAGTTCCGCACGAGTTCAAGCGTTTCGCGCTTCATCTGGAAGGATTCCTTCCGCTTGTCGTCTTCGTCTTTCGGTTCCACAAATTCCTTGAAGAACCATTGCACCGGCACAACTAGTACCTGGGAAATTTGCCACAACTTACTGGCGGAAATCCGATTCATGCCACGCTCGTACTTCTGCAACTGCTGGAAGGTAAGTCCGATGGCATTCGCCAGTTCCGTCTGGCTCAAACCACACAATACCCGGCGTTGCCTAACCCGTTGTCCAACATGGACATCAATCTCACGGGGGCCATCTTCCAAAACTGTGCTCCGACGACGACGCGGCTTTGCTCTGGTTTTTTTTGTCTCCGCAGTCGTCTTTGGTGTTTCTGCCATATTGTCCTCATCATACCGCTATTTCGGCACTGGAAACGATTTGGTTTGCTTCGTCTAACACAACCGACTGTCGCGGGAAAATGCGTAAATAAATCATCCCCGGTAAAACGTAGCGCAGTTGGGTTAGCTGCAACTCATAAACTTAAGGCTGTAATGCCTATTTTGTTTTTCCTTAAAGATCATCATCCTTTGCCAATTCGCTCTCAAAATCCTCAAAACTCACCTCTTCTTCACTCGGCAATCGGTAATTTCCATTGAGCCAACTATCGAGATCAAGGTCCGAACATCTCTTTGAGCAAAACGGTCGATACTGTTTAACACTCGCTTTGCGACATATCGGACACTTAGCTGTCATGTTCCCGTCCGGTCTTCAGTCTCGATCCGAAAACTCGCTTCGTCATTGTCCTCGATCAATGACAGAGCTCCTCCCAATCGCCGCGTAGTCTCTTTAAAGGCCAGCTCGAACTCTCCGCGCAGCAAAGATGCTAGTCGCGGTGCCGCGATCAAACGGAATCCGCTAGCGCCTTTTGTCCGCAAGAGTTGCCGAAGCGCGTCGCACGCAAGCACTTCCCTCGAGGGTTGTATCGATCCGGCCTTTCTCTGCGTTAGCAATTCGTGCAGCGCGGGACCATCTCTGCGGCGAGTAATTTCTATCAAACCCGCGGCCGTCATTCCTAGCACATCAACAGGAACGGACGAGTCCTTTAACTCCCGCTTCATCGCGTCGACCAGCTTACGTTTATGCTCTCGGCGGCGCATTGTAATGAAATCGACGACTATCAAACCGGCCAAATTCCGCAACCGAATCTGTCTCGCAATCTCCATCGCAGCGGACATATTCGTCGCCAAAATGGCATCGTCGACGCGCCCCTTTGCGCCCGCCGATCCCAAATCGACATCAACGACCGTCAGCGCCTCTGTAAAGTCAAAGGTTAATCGCGCGCCCCTTGGCAGATCAACGGTTCGGTCAGTCAATTCATCAATTTGATCGGCAATCCCATAGGACTCGAAAATCGGTTCCGCTTCATCGTGAAATTGAATATTGGCCGCAATATCAGGCCGTTGCCGCTTCATTCTCGTCGTCAGGTCGAGATAGACTCCACGGTCATCGACCAAAATGATGGATTCCGATGCCACGCGGTCTCTGAGCGTACGTTCAACCAGGGACGGTGGCGGCAGAAGGCAGGAGGGAACATCGGACGTCTTATCCGTGGCATCGCGCCAGCGGGCGCGCAGCGCCGTTATCTCAGCCGACAGCACGGCATCGTCGGCATATTGAGCCTGAGTACGTATCGTCCAGCCTTCACCATCCTCCAACCAACTTGTAATCCGGGCTTCCAATACGTCACGACGCCGGCCGGATTTCAATGATCGCGGCCAGCGAACATCGTCACCGTCAGGCCGATAGACGAAATAACTGCCGGAGATCGATATTTCCCGGCGGATGGTCGGCGCCTTTCCCGAGGCCGCCTCGCGAGCGATTTGGACAATGATCGCCCCTCCTTCATGAAGTGAGGTAGCACGGCTCAAGAAGGCGTTCTCGCCAATGCCTATATCAATAAAAGCAGCACCCATGCCTTTTTCAATTTTGATCACACGCCCTCGATACACGCCTTCCAAGAGTGGCGGTTGGGAGATGCTTTCGATCATGAATTCGCGCAATTTGTCGCGACCATCGACAAACGCCATTCGCGTCTCTCCCGGCGATATTTCGACAAGTATATTTTCCGTCACTGCGCTCACTCCCATCCCAATCCGAACAACAACGTCGCTGTTTCATAGAGAGGTAAACCAACCACGTTCGAATAAGAACCGTTTATCCCGGCGACAAAGGCGGCGGCACGGCCCTGGATCGCGTATCCGCCAGCCTTTCCTTGCCACTCACCGCAATCCAAATAGTTTTGCATCTCTTGCTCGCTCAAACGCTTGAATTTTACCCGGGTCTCGACCATTCGCTCGCCCATCGAACCGTCCGGAGAAATAATCGCCACGCCACCGAAGACGCGATGCGCGCGCCCAGAGAGTAATTCTAAACATCGCTTCGCGGTCGCTTCGTCCTCTGTTTTCGGCAGAATGCGCCGTCCGACTCCAACGACCGTATCGGCACCGAGAATCCAAGTTTCGGTCTCGTGTCCGACTATCTCACGCGCTTTTCCGCGCGCTAGCCGAGCAGCATGCTGGCGGGGCAATTCTGTTGCGAGCGGCGTTTCATCGATATCGGCGGACCGCACCTCATTTGGTGTAATTCCGATCTGTGCGAGCAATTCAAGCCTCCTCGGAGACGCGGAAGCCAATATCAAGCGAGATGTATGGTCAGAATTCATTCGGTTCGTATTGCATATCAATCCAGGTCACGTATCCAGCGGCGGCGACGACGGAAACCGTTCCCGAATGCGCGCCATTAGTTGATCCCTAACTTGGCGATAGGCAGCTAAGCAGGAATCACGATTGCCTTCCACGATGCTCGGATCAAACGTATGCCAGAATTCCAGCTCCACCGCCATGGACCGAGTAAGCTCGACGGCGCGGTGTTGAGCTTCCGGCGACAGCGTAATGATCAGATCGTAATATTCATCTTCCAAATCATCAAAACTTTTTGAGCGATGGCGTGACAAATCAATCCCGATCTCCTCCAATACCTCAATGGCGAAAGAGTCGACTTTGCCGGACCGCACCCCCACCGAATCGACATAAATTCGATGCCCCTGTAAATGCTTCAGAATGCTTTCCGCCATGGGAGATCGAAGAGCATTCTCTGTACAGGCAAACAATACCGCTCCGGGAAGGTCACTCATGGACTTGTCCTTGCCGCAACATTCCCATCATCCCCGGATATGCAGGACACAGACGAGCGTAAATAACCGCCGCGCCGTATCGAAATCGATCTCGACCGTCTCCTTTAAACGCTCACGTAAGATATCGGAGCCTTCATCGTGCAAGCCTCGCCGCGCCATATCGATGGTCTCGATTTGCGATGGAGTCAGTTTCTTGATCGCGTCGTAATAGCTTTCGCAAATCTGGAAATAATCGCGGATCAAACGCCGCAACGGGACCAACGGAACCGACACCTCGCGCATAGAGACATCTTCGGTCGTTCGAATATCCAAAACCAATCTGCTGCGGTCTTCGACCCGAAGGTGCAAATGGAAGGGCCCGTCCAGTTCGCCAGTTGGCGCAAAATGATTCGATTCCAACAAATCGTAGATCGCTACCGCACGCTCTTGTTCTACTTCCGGACTCCTACGGATGATCGACGTCTCATCGATAAAAATTTGCGCGATTTGTTGCTCCGGCATGGCGGGCGCATTAAATCAGGGATCGAGCCGAATCGCCACAGAGAGCGCGTGGGCGTCCAAACCTTCGGCTTCAGCGAGTGCGACGGCGGCGGGGCCAATACGACCCAAGCTTTCCCGGTCGCAAGTGACCATTGTGGTCCGCTTCATGAAATCGGGCACGCTCAACCCCGAGGAAAACCGTGCGCTCCGCGAAGTCGGCAGTACGTGGTTTGGCCCCGCTACATAGTCACCGATGGCTTCAGGCGTGTATCGACCAAGGAAAATGGCACCGGCGTGGGATATCTTCCCAGCTAAAGATTCCGGATTGTCGACGGCTAACTCCAGGTGCTCCGGCGCGATCCGATCGACCAATTCTGCCGTTTCGTCGAGCGATCCGACAACGATGACCACCCCCTGGTCGCGCCAGCTTTTTGCTGCGGTTTCAGCACGCGGCAGTGTCGTGAGACGCGCGTCCACCGCCGCCAATACGAGATCCGCGAATTCGGACGAATCGGTTATCAACACCGATTGCGCGGCCGTATCATGTTCCGCTTGCGACAATAAATCGACTGCAATCCAATCCGGGTCGTTTTCCCTGTCCGCGACGACCAGAATTTCAGACGGCCCCGCAATTAAATCAATACCAACAACGCCAAACACCCGGCGCTTCGCCGCCGCTACATAGGCGTTACCGGGACCGACGATCTTATCCACCGACCGGATCGTCTCCGTCCCATAGGCCAGCGCCGCCACCGCCTGCGCGCCCCCAATACGGTACATCTCACTGACACCCGCAATCTTGGCCGCCGCCAATACCAACGGATTGATCACACCATCAGGTGCCGGAACCACCATGACGATGCGTTGCACACCGGCGACGTTGGCTGGGACAGCATTCATCAACACCGAGCTTGGATATGAGGCCGTACCTCCCGGTACGTAAAGGCCGACCGCATCAAGCGGCGTCCACCGCGCGCCGAGCTTCACACCTTCGCTGTCTTTGAATTCAAGCGCCTCGGGAAGTTGCGTCTCGTGAAAGGCTCGAATGCGGGACGCGGCCAGTTCCAGGGCCCTAATCGTCTTCGGATCACACGCTTCAACCGCTTCGTCGATTTGGCGCGGATTGACAGCGAACTCGCTGGGTGACAAGGAAAGACGGTCGAACTTCTCCGTATACGCCGCCACTGCTTGATCGCCGTTTTGCCGCACATCATTAATAATGGATGCCGCGACCGCGTCGACATCCTCTTCTATGTCTCGTTTTGCGGAGACGAAAAGCTCGAAATCGACCTCGAATTTCGGATTTGATGTATCGAGCCTACGCGGCATCGGCAACCTCTCTGAAGCGCTCGACCCAACTACCGACTTCGACAGGTCGGGTCTTCAGCGCGGTGCGATTGACGACGAAACGGCTCGAAATCTTGACAATCGTTTCCAATTCTACCAACCCATTCTCTTCAAGCGTCTTGCCTGTAGAAACAAGATCGACAATCCGCCGACAGAGGCCCAGATTGGGCGCCAGTTCCATAGCGCCGTTCAGTTTGATGCATTCCGCCTGCACACCCCGGCTCTCGAAGTGTCGTTTGGTGATCCCGGGATATTTCGTGGCGATGCGGATATGGCTCCAACGGCTCGGATCGTCTTCCATGGCCATTGCCTTTGGGGCCGCGACCGACAGTCGGCATTTTCCAATATCTAAATCAACCGGCGCATATATCTCCGAATAGTCGAATTCCATCAGCACGTCGTTTCCGGAAACCCCAAAATGCGCTGCTCCGAACGCGACAAAGGTCGCAACATCGAAACTGCGCACGCGAATTATGCTCAGCTCCGGAATATTGGTGGCGAATTTCAACAAACGCGAGTCCGGATCATCAAACGCGGGCTCGGGATCGATCCCGGCAGCCCGCACCATCGGCATGACTTCGCGAAGAATACGGCCCTTAGGCAGCGCTAGTACCAAAGCCTCGTTCGACAACACAGTGGAAATCCATTTTGTTCCGGTTTGAGCCGCCCTTATGACACAAGCAATGTCAGGTTTCCAGAGGTCTAGTATCTCTTCAGCCGTTGTAGAACGGCCTCCCCTCTCCACGCAGCCACAACCGAACCAGATGTCGCCGTCGATCGGGCTCCGGCCAATCCGAAAACGCGGTTCGGCGATGTCCGCATCGGCGATTGTCGACGATCTGAATTTGTCCAGGTTCGAAATAAAACTCCTTCACCATGCGGGGATCATTTAAAATTTCCTCGAATGCCTCCAAAGCCTCCTTACCACGCGGGTCGAGCTCCTCACCTGCCCGCTTTTGGCCGTTCATCACTTGAAAATACGATAACCGAGCAATCAATCTTCCCGCCTTCAACTCAAACATCGGATGGCGTAAAATCCTGATGTCGTCGGGCGAGTGTTCGCGCTGGCGATCGAAGATGAAATCTTCGTAAAGCCGTGATAACAGTGCCGGATGGCGTTCCCTCATCTCGTTATGTGCGGCATAGAAACTCACCAAACCGCTCACACCGCCTTCCTTCGCCGTCTGCAAGCACAACAACGCCACATACCAAGGCGGGCAGCGGTTATAACTATTGTCCGTGTGAAAATTTTGTTTAACGTTCGTAATATCCGGTCGCACCCCATTTCCAGGCTTTTTGCCGGTATCACGAACATCGTAGATCATAGTGCCGTCCCATTTCTGTGCGACCGGCCGCTCGATCATCGAACAAAGCAGCCAATAAGCAGCCCTGGCATCATCGTGCTTCCACCGATCTATCGGAAACCGGTCTATCAAAACGAATCCTGGGCCCTCATCAAGGCAGTGACGAGCCTTCGCAATCAACCGTCGACACTCTGGAAGCTCAAAATCATCCGACTGCAACGCAGGTAACGGCAACGGGTTCATTCGCAACTCGCCGATGAGGCCTTCAAGCTCTTCTATACAGTCATCGGTAATAACGATATGTCCCTTTCCAGGGGGCAAAGTCTCCACTGTCCAGGTGTTGGCTCCATCGAGCTTTTTGTTCAAAACCACGTTTTTTCTCGACGCTTGCATTGCGATATTTTAGCCGGTTGACAGCCTTATGCAGCTGAGGTCGGCATCACTACATTAGTGATACACTAAATTTGGCAGCCATGTTGCGATAGACGGATTCCAAATTAGAAGAAATATCATCGCTAGCATCGCAAAAACGAAAGGAATGGCACCTTTTGCAACATCATTGAACTTACCACCCCTGGTACGTATTCCTTGAACCACATAAAGATTGACGCCTATTGGTGGCGTTATTAGAGCCGCTTCCATAAGTAAGGTGATTAAAATACCGAACCATACATCCGAAAACTCAGGAACACCCAATGCCATTACAATTGGAAAAACTACAGGTACAGTAGTTAACATCATTGATAGGGTTTCCATAAACATTCCTATCAAGAGATAAAACAAGACTAAAAGTAAAATTGTTTCAATCGGACTGATACCGAGATCTCGAATAAAATTTAGCATCGATTGTGTGATGCCCATAAATCCCAGAACGACATTTAAAAATATCGCTGCAAATACAATGATCATTATCATTGCAGTAGTTCGCATTGTACCTTCAAATGCATCCCGCAACATCGACCAAGATAAGGTTTTGAAAACTGCGGCTATTATTAAAGCCATAACAACACCAATTGATGCTGCTTCCGTTGGAGTTGCTATGCCCGCATAAATTGATCCAACCACAGCGCAAAACAATAATATTGGCGGCAATAGATGTGGTAGAGTACTCCATCTCTCAGACCACGAGGTTTTTACTTTTTCACCACCCCATTCTTTTTTAAAAATACACGCGCCAACAATGACCGTCATAAAGAGCGTAGACAGAATTATTCCAGGTATAATCCCTGCTAAATATAATTCTGGGACCGACGTGTCTGTCAGAAGTCCATATAAAATTAAATTGATTGAAGGCGGTATTAAAATTCCAATTGTCCCGCCAGCTGCTATAGAGCCGAGAAATAAACTTTCATTATAATTTCTTTTCTGAATTTCCGGATAGGCAACTGTTCCAACTGTCGCGGCGGTTGCGACGCTCGACCCTGAACTTGCGGCGAATATGGTGCAGGAGCCAATATTCGCATGCATCAAGCCACCTGGAAGCCATGACAACCATTGGACAACAGCACCGTACATTCTTCGGGCTATTCCAGCACGAAGCATAATTTCTCCAAGAAGTATGAATAACGGCACCGCAACTAATATAAATTCCTTACTTTTCTCCCAGATTATCTCGCCAATTCCAAATTGAATCCGCCCACCCATATGGATCTCATCGAGGGTAAAGCTTAACACCCCTAGGACTGCAGCCACTGGCACTGCAGCTGCGACTAAAATCAGTAACCCAATTAATATCCAGCCGACTATCATTTTACGCCCTGTTCACATTTTGAAGGTTTTCTTCAGTAGACAAAACCACATCTACACCTTGAGTTTCTTCTTCAATCGTATCGACTACTGAAGGAACTCCGGCGAGTTTTGCAACAAGCGCCCAATTACGTTGGCAAAGTGCGACTGTAGTGTATATCAGTAAAAACAGGAGAGTTATGATGAACATAACCAATCCAAATACCCAAAAAAATAAAGGTATCCACTGTGGAGTACCCAATGTTGTTATCGCAACGGCACATTTCCGTTCAGCATCTCGAAAACAAATTGTTGCATCCCAAAACACTATTAAAGCGTGATAGGTCATGATCGCCATAAAATACAATAGAAGTATTAAACCAATTAAGTCCAGCAATGCACATAATTTACGTGGCAGTAGATTATAAAACGCATCAATTCTGACATTAGAGCGATGCAATAAACAGTAGGAATATGCCCAAGTAGTCGATGCCGCAAAGACATAACCAGAATACTCATCAGAACCGCTCATTGTAATAGAAAAGAACTTGCGGCAGATCACATCAACGGAAACCATCAAAGCAGCCCCTAGAAGACTAGCCCCACCAATCCACACAGCCATTTTTGATAATTTTTCAAATCCGTTATGGATAGTAGCTAGCATTCCCAGGGACCCCTATTTATTTAGAATATAGCGTCGCACTGACCGCGCGGTGCGACGCTAATTTAGCAAACAAACATTTCACAGATTTTTATTTTGGTAATTTAGCTGTCATACCCGAAATTTTACCAATCGTTGCATTCCATTCATCAACACATTTTTGGGTACCACAACGTTTTGCCCAACGCTTAAGAACAAAATTCTCAACAACATCTTTCAACATTGCCTTGTCCTTGTCTGTGGGTTCGATTGGAATCATGCCACCTGTAGGCAGGTCTTTTCCACTAGAGTCTTTGCAAGGCCCACTCGCATTACAATCCATTCCACGTTGATCATTTAAAGCTGTGGCAGCCCACATTGCTTCTTCAAGCTTAGCAGCTTCACTTTGAATAAGCGCTTTAGTTTCATCATTGAGACTACCCCAAGCCTTATTACTCATCGCCATGATGGACGATGCATAACCCAGTCGAATTCTGATATTGTGGGTTACAACTTGATACCACTTCGCATTATAGGCTGGCAGTGTACCCGTGAGCCCACAATCCGCGACGCCCTTCTGAAGGGCAGGAACAACTTCCGCAAATGCGATAGTTACCGCACTGCCACCAACGCCGTTGACAAAATCACCAAGGGTCGTGCTGTAGGTCCGTATCTTTTTACCTTTGAGCTTATCAAGGCCATAGGTTTTGATACTCTTGTCACCAAGGTTGCACCACAGTTGCTGGCTAGGCCATCCATAAACCATCAATAGTTTAGCATTAAATTTTTGGTCTACTTCGCGCGCTAAAATAGACCGATAGGCTTCATTGGCCTTTCGATAAGTGGGCAGGTCCTGAATGACCCCCGAAAGATCCGCTCCTTCTAGCTCAGGGCTCTCTTGCGCAACATACGTTGTGACGGCATGCACCGCGTCAAAAGTTCCGAGTTTAAGCATCTTCATAACTTCGTAACCCGATAAACCGAGTTCCGTATTCGATTTAGCATTCGCTGTCAGTTTACCACCGGACGCCTTTGGAAGGATGGTTTTCCAAAATGGACCTTCGCGTTCTTTCCAGTGGTCAAGAAAGCCCCAAGTACCAGCTACTGTAAAATTCTTCTTCTGTATTTCTGCCATCGCTGGCTGCACCGAAAGCACAAAAGTGCCCATCAATACACCAAACAAAAATTTTGATTTAAGATTCATTACCTTCTCCCTGTAACGTTACATTCTCACGGACGCGGCGTGTTACACATGTCCGACCGATTTTGGCGTCCCAGACCGAAGCGATTGTCGTATTTTTCAGTAAGGACAGATCCTTTAAAACGAAATTTCCTCCATCGGTTCCCCGCAACAAACACCCGGATGAGCATAAATTCATCCAATCAAGTAATTAAATGCTTTTTAACCGTATACGGTCAAATAATGATTTCTGGAGCGTTTGGTTACAGTCAGGTGTATTGACATCGTTACCGCCTCCGCCTTTTCTGAATTCGTATAAAGAGGAATTCCAAAATGGTTTGGTTTGTCGGCGTCGATGTTGGCGGCACGTTCACGGATTTTTATGCGTTCGATGAGGATCAACATTTAGTTCGTATTCACAAACGGCCATCAACACCAAAGAATCCAGCGCTTGCAATACTCTCCGGTCTCGATGACCTTGCGCGGGACCAAGGCGTCGTTTCGGACACGGTTGCACGCTTTGCACATGGCACAACAGTCGCCACAAATGCCCTCATCCAACGACGCGGTGCGCCGGTTGCTCTGATTACCACGGAAGGGTTTCGAGATTTACTCGAAATCGGGCGTCAAATCCGCCCTAAAATGTATGACCTCAAAGCAGACGAACCGCCACCACTCGTCCCACGGAAGCATCGAATTGAAATAAAAGAGCGCATCGATGCCAACGGTGGCATCGTTGAGACGCTTGAGGACAGTGCTATTCGAAAGGCCGTCGAAACCGTTAAAGCATCCGGTGCGGAAGCCTGCGCCGTTGGGCTTTTGTTTGCGTTCCTCAATCCCGAACACGAGCGCCGCATTGGAGAAATCCTAAAGGCCGAACTGCCGAATGTATTCGTCTCCCTCTCAAGTTCGGTACAGCCCGAATTCCGCGAGTACGAGCGTCTCTCCACTACCGTCTTAAACGCCTACCTGCAGCCCATCGTCACCCGCTACATTGACACTTTAAAAGCAGGATTGGCGAGCCGGATACCGCGTGCCGTGATCGGGATCAATCAATCATCCGGCGGTTTGATGTCAGTCGGACGCGCCGGGGAGTTCCCCATCCGCACCGCGCTTTCCGGGCCTGCCGCGGGAGTGGTAGGGGCCGTGCATATCGCCAAACTCGCAGGGCATGATGACGTCATCACGCTGGATATGGGCGGGACAAGCGCCGACGTCGCGCTCATCCAAGACGGTAAGGCGGGTATCGGATTTGACCAGAAAGTCGCCGAATTTCCGGTCCGACTGCCCATGGTTGACGTCAATACGATTGGCGCTGGTGGTGGCTCCATTGCGTCGTTCGACCGGGATGGATTGCTAAAAGTCGGACCCGCAAGCGCCGGGGCCAGTCCTGGCCCCGCGTGCTACGGCCAAGGTGGCGCGGAACCCACGGTCTCCGATGCTAATCTCATCCTCGGGCGATTGTCACCGAGGGGCTTGCTCGACGGAGAGATGGCGCTCGATCCAGCATTATCTGCTAGCGCGTTTAAGCCCATTGCAGATCAGCTTGGCTTTACGTTGGAAAAAACCGCGCATGGCGTGCTTGGGATCGTCTCTGCCAATATGGTTAGAGCGATACGCGCTGTCTCCGTCGAACGTGGGCACGACCCGCGCGGATTCGCCTTGATGGCTCTCGGCGGCGCAGGGCCTCTTCACGCCGTCGATGTGGCGCGGACACTCGGCATCAGCACTGTGATCGTGCCACCAGCCCCTGGTATTCTCTGTGCGCAAGGACTCGTCGTCTCCGACCTCAAAGAAGATTTCGTCATCAGCGATCGTATCCGCGTCGGGAATGAGGGCATCGTCGCCATCGGCACACATGTCCAAACTCTTATCGATCGCGCGCAGGATTGGTTCGCGAGCGAAGATATAGATGAGTCGGCGCGTTGGCTCGAATTGGTGTTCGACATGCGCTATGTCGGACAAAATTTCGAACTGCCCGTCCCCGTTGCCGATAGCGACACGATGCGCGATGCGCGTTTCCGTATCGCGCCCGATGTATTGTCCCAATCGTTTTTCGAGTCCCATGACCGTGCTTACGGCTATCACAATCCACAGGATCCGGTGGAAGCCGTTAATTTGCGGCTCACCGCATGGGGGCGTTTAAACCATCCTAAAACCGGGTCCGACGAGATTGCTGACGGAAACCCGGCGCCCACCGGAACACGCCCCGTCTATTTCAATGCCGAGGCTTCGGACGCCGCAGCCGTTTACCACCGCGCAGACTTATTGCCCGGC
>CAJWTF010000036.1 GCA_913046825.1 uncultured Rickettsiales bacterium
GTGTTAATGGAGAGGTTCCCATGACACACCCGATGGGTGAATAGAAACGGGACGGCCCTCGGGTCGATTTTGACCGCCGCTTGAAGCTTGAATTCCATGGTTCCAGGATCACCTCTGACGTCGGGTTGCTCGCTTATCGGGAGCTTGACGCTGCTCTTGGCCTCACCCAGGTTGCCGGGGAAAATTACCGTTAATGTGAAATTGCTGGGAGAGGTGCGTCTGGATGGCGGGAAACATCGAAAATGGCATTCAGAACAGCGTTAAATTGCCGAAGCTGGAGGTGCAATGTGGTTGGAGAAGATAAACCTTTAAGCAATGGTGTGATTTTGTATATTCATGCCAAGTTTGAAGATGACTTGGGAAATGTCGGTTGAAGATGCAGTCCATATTAAGGAAATCCTCATCTCAGGGCCCGAAGTGACCTACGAGTGGAAATCCGATGGTAGTGATCGGGAAGTGCTCCAGCAGAATGTAGAAAAGTTTGCCGGAATCGGTGGCGGCGACAGTAAAAGTAGCGGTGGAGAGTCATCATTGAGCGGCAGCGATGAAGGTGGCAAAAAGCTAATCATTGATCGAATTATTTTGCGCGAGGGCAAAGTGTCCGTGAGCGCCGATTCAGCATTCCTTAAAGGCAAGAAGCTGAACGCGCCGCTACCGAATATCGAGTTAAAGGATATTGGTAAGGAAGAAGGTGGCGCTTCCGCCGGAGACGTGATTGCGAAAGTCATGGATGCGATGACAGGCCCGGCTGGTAAAGCACTTGGGTCTCTTGGTATTGGTGAATTGACGAAATCCCTCGGTGGATTGATATTAATCATTGGCATTCTCACCGCATTCGCGGTCCTAACGGTTCCAACAGTACAAGCCGCCGAGCCAAAGGCGTTTCGAGATTGCGCCGATTGCCCTGAGATGGTCATCGTGCCCGCCGGGGCCTCATTCATCGGAAGCCCGCAATCTGTCACGCAGTTGGAAGGTGTGCCGGCCAAGCGCGCCAAACGCGAACGGCCGGTACATCGGATCCGCATCGCACAGGCCTTTGGCATCGGAAAATTCGAAGTCACGCGACACCAATATGGGCGCTTCGTGTCCGCGACCGGATACCGAAAATCAGGTGGCTGCAAATACTGGACCGGCGACAAGTTCGAGACCGCCGATAGCAAGAACTGGCAAGACCCGGGCTATGCACAAGGCGACCAGCACCCCGCCGTCTGTATCAGTTGGGACGACGCCAAGGCCTATACGAATTGGCTCGCCAGGAAGACCGATAAACCCTATCGCTTGCCGTCAGAGGCGGAATGGGAATATGCCGCGCGGGCCGGAGCAGGCACGCCGCGATTTTGGGGAAGTGCCCCGAAAGACGCCTGCGGCTTCGCCAATGTTTTCGATCTCACGGGTGCGCGATCTGGAGACTTTCCCACAATGGCGCCTCATCAATGCAATGACGGCTACGAGAAGACCGCCCCTGTGGGAAGCTTCCGAGCCAATAGTTTCGGCCTGCACGACACCGCGGGCAATGCGTGGGAATGGACCGAGGATTGCTGGCATAAAACCCTAGCCGGTGCCCCGAACGACGGCAGCCCGTGGGTTGCGGACGGCCGCTGCACGCAACGGGTCCTGCGGGGTGGGTCCTGGATCAGCATCGCGCGCTTCGTGCGCTCCGGCAATCGCAGCAAGATCAATAAGGATGCCCGCATCTATCGCAACGGCTTTCGCATCGCATTGTCCCTGCCCCGTTAGACCGCGACCTCAACCTCGCTTAGGATCCGCGCACCGCGCGCCGCCATGCAATACAGTCCCATGTGATGGCTGAGTTCTTGCGGATGGCTCGATGTCGCCGGCAAGCCGAGCGATTCCGCCGCCTCTCTCGGCAGATCGTAGGTCGCACAGACCCCTTCATGGACGGATACCGTCTCGCATCGCGGCATCATGGCGTGATTGCGCGCGGACAGCATGGTCAGCACAAAGTCCATCACGCAGATATCGGCACAAATGCCCACGACAAATAGGTCTCTGACACCGGTTCGATTAGCCCAATCGACAACTGCATTCCGACCATCGGAACCTATAGCTCCAATAAATCCGTTGATGCAATCTTTTCGAACCAACGTTGCGTTCGCGTCGCTCTCAAACCATTTGAGTTGATCGACGAGCTCTTCTTCCCCGCTTCTCGCCTCGCAATGGAGCGGATAGGGAGGCTTGGGCTTCCCCAGCTCTTGGGTATCTAGAAAGGCGAATATCGGCCAATCCTACGCCGTGAAACACCGGGCCAGCCGGTCGGTTCCGTCTATTATCCGTGCGACCTGCGCATTCTCGATCGGCGGCGCCAAATTTCCGCCAACTGCAACTGCGAAACCGCTGACTTCATCCACAATGATGAGCCCCGTCATCGCGCCACCACCTGAGAGAACCAGCCTGTGAGTTTCAACTGGGGCTTCATGTAACAACGACGTAATGAGATCGGTTATCGGACTGTCCCGTTTGTGGCGAGGCGTAAAACTTGTTATGCGGCTATATCACGTCCGCTTCCGGAAACGATAGACCCCATGACGTCTGATACTCCGACCGAGCCTTCCCCGCGGCTAAACGCGACGGCCTATCTAATGATCGCCGTCATTACCGTTCTGTGGGGCGTAAACTTCCCGTCGCTGAAGGTCGCGGTATCCGAATTCCCGCCATGGAGCTTCCGGGTTCTGTGCGTGGTTTGCGGTGCGACGGGATTGCTGAGCATCGCACATTTCGTCTTCGGTCATAGCCTCCGTGTACCGAAGGGTGAACTTAGGAAGCTGGCTATCGCAGCGATTTTGAACATCACCGGATTTCAACTTTGCGTCGCCTTTGGCTTGCTGTTGGTAGAAGCAGGCCGCGGCGCGGTCGTCGCGCATACGATGCCGCTCTGGGCAACAATCTTCGCCGCGATCTTCTTGGGCGAACGATTGACGATGGCTCGATGCCTTGGACTGGCGCTCGGCCTTAGCGGCCTCTTCATTCTAGTAAGTAAGGAGCTTGTCGGCCTCGAAGGCTCGCCCTACGGCATGGGCCTTATTTTGTGCGCCGCAATTTCGTGGGGAGCCGGCACGGTGGTCATCAAATCACAAAAATGGACGACTCCGGTTATTGTTCTGACAGGTTGGCAATTCGTTCTCGGCGGCGTTCCGATTTTGATAGGCATGCTGATCTTCGAGTCGAACGTGGAGTACCAACCTCTCTCCATAAATGCCTGGATAGCGGTACTATATTCCGCCTTCGTTCCGATGATTGTATGCCATTTGTTGTGGTACACGTTGATCGGCATGTTGCCAACCGCAATCGCCGCGATCAGCACTCTTGCCATTCCAATCGTCGGCGTGTACAGCAGCGCCCTATTGTTGGGGGAGCAGGTTGGAACGCGCGAGTGGATTTCCCTCGCGCTGGTTGTTGTTGCGATCGGGATTGTGCTTTCGCCGACAGGCTTCTGGCGAAGGTTTTGTCTTTAGAGAAGACGCGATATTCTCGGGCCGCAAACGCTATCGTTGTAAGGTGAATTCTAGATGATCCCTGCCTTTTCGACTCTTCGAAAATTACCCCTAATCTTAAGTGTTTATCTGATTGCGATTTGCCTTGGACTGCCCGCGCAATCCGCGGCGATGGCTCAGGATAATGATAACAAACCAGCGCAATTCATCCAAGGATTGGCTGACGAAGCGATCGCCATATTACGCGACCCGAAAGGCTCTCTCGACGAACGAGAGAAGCGATTCCAAGCGTTTTTAAAAGATGATTTCGCAATGGAGAAAATCGGCCGATTCGCAGCCGGTAAGTTTTGGCGGCAAATGAGCACTAATCAACAGCAACAATATCAGCAGGTGTTCGAGAAATGGATCCTCAAGACTTACTCCATTCGGTTTGGTGGATATTCGGGTGAAACCGTGAATGTCTTAAAAACCATTAAGGCGGGCCAGACCGATGTCTTCGTGCGGACAAAAATTAACAGCAGCCGCGGCCGTGCTCTAAAAGTCGATTGGCGGGTCCGCAACATCAAAGACAACTATAAAATTATCGATGTCGTGGTTGAGGGTGTCAGCATGCTGGTCACCCAAAAAGCCGAGTTCAGCGCCGTGCTTCGCCAACGAGGCATCGATGGGTTGATCGGAATTTTGCGCTCGCAGTTGGATCGCATGGCCTCCGCGAAAGCCAGCTGACCGTCAGACAAACACCATGCTCAAATGCGCCATAATTGGATTGGGTCGGTGGGGCCAAGTATTGGTCGATTCCGTTCAAGGCAAAAGTGAGAAACTTACCTTCGTGCGCGGTGTTACCCGAACGCCCGCGAATGCTGCGGATTACGCCGCAAAACTGGGCATTCCACTCTCTGCTGACTATTCAGGTGCATTGAGCGATCACGATGTCGACGCCATCGTATTGGCCACGCCACATACCCAACATGCCGAACAAATGACCGCTGCCGCCGCTGCGAAGAAGCATATTTTCGTCGAGAAACCCCTTACCTTAGACACCGCATCAGCGATTAGCTCGGTCGAGAAGGCCCGAGACGCTGGCGTTGTCCTAGCCTTAGGCCATAACCGCCGATTTCTGCCTCCGATACTGGAAATGAAGCGCCGCATCGAACGCGGCGATATCGGCAAAGTAATCCACGCAGATGCAAACTTCTCCGGCAATCCCAGCCTGCGTCACGGGAACGAACATTGGCGTACCAACATTGACGAGACGCCCGCAGGCGCGATGAGCCCGATTGGCATTCACATGCTGGATCTACTCATCTGCCTTTGCGGCCGGATCAATACGGTGAACGCCCAGAGCTTCCGTCTGGCGACCGACCTGCCCATCGACGACACGACATCAATGACCTTCCGTTTCGAAAGCGGGATGTCGGCCTGTTTCACCACTCTTGGCGCCACGGCGCGCACCATGCGGTTGCAGATTTTTGGAACCGAGGGCTGGTTGGAGCTACGAGACGAATCACCTTTAGTCTTCCAACCGATGGACGGCCCTTCCGAGACCATCGACTATCCGCTATTTGACAAGGAACGAGCGGAATTGGAAGCTTTTGCGGACGCTGTTGACAGAAAATCAAACTACCCGTTGAGCGATGCGGAGGCCATCCATGGCATCGAGGTCTTCGAAGCAATCGTAAAGTCAGCGGATGGCGCCGGCACCGTCAATATCGGATAGAACCGCCCCTACTTCGGCAGATATCTAAACCACCCCGTCGTTGCGTCCACGATTGTATCCGGTGTCCAAGCCGACGCGGCGCGCCAGTTCCCGATATGAGTGAGCATTTGCGCCACACCATCCTCGAAACTGACCTTAGCCTTCCAGTCCGCGGTCTCCTCAATCCGCGAGACATCCGCGAAGGTTTGATCCAGCTCTCCCGACCGTTTCGGGATATGCATCTTCTCGCCACCTAATAATTCCACCAGGTAGTTGATGCTGTATGTCCCCCCAGAACCCACATTAACCGCCTCCCTCGCAAGGTCGCTACCAGCGACTGTGAAGAAGGCATCGGCGACATCGCTGACATAGGTGAAATCGCGGGTCTGTTCCCCGTCACCCACGACCGTCATGGCTACGCCTGCCAGTTTTTGCGCCAAGAATACGCCGAATACCGCGCCATATGCCCCGGTCGTCCGGCTGCGCGGCCCATACACATTGAACATCCGCAACGATGCCACGGAGAGCCCTTAGACCTGTCCTTAATGTAGCACCAACTCCTCAACCAAATACTTCCACAAGGCATAGGGGTATTCCCTCTGAATCAGATGGGATTCGGGCGTCGGGTATTGCTTGGCCAGGCCATAGCAGGTGGAAGATGCCGCGTAGAGAAATCGCTTCACACCATTGGCGCGCGCCGCCTGCAGGCAGCTAATCGTCCCATCGACATTCGCGCGGTGATAGTCAAGCGGCGCTTCAATGGATGGCACGATATCGCCGATTCCGGCGATATGGAAAAGCCAGTCGACACCGCGCATTGCCGCCTTAATGGCGTCAAGGTCGCAAATATCGGCGCGGACAAATTCAAATCGCTCCTGATAACCCAAATGCGCGATGTTCTCCGGCCGACCGGTGGCAAAATTGTCCACCCCGACAACGCGATGCCCTTCGGCAATTAAGCGATCCGCAATGTGACTTCCAATAAACCCAGCCGCGCCAGTAACGAGTTACACTTTCCCCATAATTCCAAGCCTTCGGTCTAAACGGTTCGCGCCTACCGTGGAGCCGCGCCGCAAAAAACATTACCGAAAAACGCATGACAATTACCTTGCCAGACGCCGACAAAATCCGTTCGAAACGTCTTCAATTCTTAACCCTATTTAATCAATAGCTCGAAGACCTTGTCGACACCCAAAAGGAACAACAGCTCACCTTTCAAACGGTAAACGCCGGCGGCAACTTTTCGAAACTGTGCATCAAAATTTGGCGGCACCTTTTCAAGGCCGTTATCAGGGAGCGCCCGCACATCGCCGTTATTGTCGACCAGCAGTGTTTACAAGCTATGATTTTGCTCGACCGTAATCGAAAACTTCTGATAGGGCTCCGGCTTACCGCCATCGGCCCCGTTTCCAGATGAATTCCTGGTGATATTACTGCCTTCGGCGTTGCCTAAGCATTGCTTCAGGTCAATTACCGTCACGACGCGCCCACGCAAATTTATCATACCGGCAATCTGTTTGGACGCCAACGGTACCTTAGTGATCCTATCCGACTCCACGATGTCTTCTGCCCGCATGATCGGCACACCAAACAATTGGCCCGCAGTCGTCATCGTGACGAATTGCTGCTCACCTTCCATAACCGCGTGATGACCATCATTCTCAATCGACTTCAATTCGCTCATCGTGCACCTATCCGGGCTTCGTCCTTGCGCAAGTTATAGGCATATCAATAAACCTAAAAAAATTTAAAGATAGTTAACAAACCAAAGAATATCTCTTATGAAATTGACCGATCGATGGCCAAAGCTCAAACTACAAAGCATGACAGCTATCACACCTACAACGCGTCCGATCACCGCAATGGAAGCCGACCGGTTCCAAACCGATGGTGTCGTTCATCTTAAAGGGCTTTTCGATCCGGAATGGCTAGATTTGTTGCGTAAACGGGCCGACCACGTGCTCGCCAACCCAGGGAAACTCGCGAACGAGCTGGCTCAAAATAAGGAAAATGGCCGTTTCTTCAGCGATACTTTTTTGTGGCAGCAACACGATGGTTTCAGGGACTTTATTCACAATTCGCCTGCAGCGGAAATCGTGGCCGGCGTCCTCGGGTCGACTAAGGTCAACATCATCTTCGACCAGTTCCTTATAAAGGAACCCGGTACAGACGAGCCGACCGTTTGGCATCACGACCTTACCTATTGGCCGGTAAAGGGGCGTCAGGTGGTCACTCTGTGGCTGGCATTGGATCCCGTGACGGAAGAGACAGGATCAATGGAATTCGTGAAAGGGTCGCATCTTTGGGGACAACGGTATCATCCGGTCGCGTTCGTCGATCCGACAAAATACCAAACACGGGAACCACCCGTCCCTGATATAAACGCGCGACGCGACGAATTCGAATTCATCCGTTTCGACTACAAACCCGGAGATTGCACAATACATCACGGGTTGCTGGTTCACGCGGCGGGCGGAAACAAGAGCCAGGAACAACGACGCCGCGCCTATGTCACGCGCTGGGCAGGTGACGACGTGGTTTACGATCCCAGGCCGAATATTCAAACCATGCTTTGGGAACCGCCGATGGCAGCGGGTGCGCCCCTCGACAGCGATTTATGGCCCGTGGTCTGGCAGGCGCCCTAACCGTCGGTCTCGATAAACTCTATGACAGCGCCATTCGCCTCTTCCGGACCAACCCAAAGGCTGGCGCGGTCGCTCCGATGAAAGAGAACGCCGTTTTCCTCAAGCATCGCGGCAAGATGCACCAAGCTCTCCACCCCAATCACGGCCGCCGCCACGGCCGGTTGCAACGGCTCGGGGGCTCCCGGGTAACGCACCGCGAAACCCGCAGCATCAATCATCGACAGCTGCCCGCCGCCGCCGAGTTCCAGTAGCACTCGCCCTTCAGCATCGGACGATCTCTCCCCGGAAATACGAGACAGACGATCCAACAATCCGCTTTGTGGGTCCGCGCAGAATACTAGCTCAATCAACGACTTTGCGCCATTTGGCTGCACCATTAGCTCTTCTTGCCAGATGACTTCGGGCGTTTGATGCTCGATGATGATATATCGGCCTTCCGGGAAATGTGCGTCCTGACTGAAGATATTTCGAAATTTGAAGGGCCGCTCACCATCCCCATAAGGTGCATTGCGTAGACGTTGGAGTGGCGGGTCGAAATGATCGATCCGGCCGCTTAGCGCCGCGTAAGTCCGATCCGCCACTTCGCAGCGCAACGCGGTGATATGTGGTCCCTCAAACTTATCCAGAAAGGCTGTCCACGGATTGAAGTTTTCCGGATTGGTGACGCCGATCAATTCCAAATAACCGCGATCAAACATCGCGCAATGGTTTGATGTCGCCCAAGGCGCCATTTCAGACTCGCCCGGAACCTTGCCCATCTGCGCGCTACGGCGGGAGAGTTTAAAGCCGAGTTTGCGCCAACGCTCCACGCCTGCATCCAGGTCGCACAACATGAAACCAACGTGGTCGAGAGAGAGATCACCCATGGCCTAATTCACCTGTTTTTCCTTGCCGTCCCAATAGGGTTTGCGGAGTTCCGTCTTCAAAATTTTCCCGGCCCCGGAGAGAGGCAACGGCTCGGTCACGAAATCAATACCGCGCGGGCATTTGAAACCGGCAATCATCTTGTGACTATGGGCGATCAATTCCTCGGCGCTCGCTTGCTCGACTTCCTGAAGGCGCACGATCGCATGAACTGCTTCGCCCCACCGTTCATCCGGAATACCGATGACGGCACATTCAATGACCGCCGGGTGCTGATAGAGTGCGTCCTCTACCTCGGCGGAGTAGATGTTCTCGCCACCGCTGATGACCATATCCTTCATCCGGTCGACAATGAAGACATAGCCCCGCTCGTCCATGTAGCCGCCGTCGCCAGAGTGCATCCAGCCGCCGCGCAACGCTTCGGTCGTTAATTCCGGCTGCTGCCAATAGCCCAGCATGATATTCGGCCCGCGAACGCAAATCTCTCCGACTTCGCCGCGCGGCAGTTCATTGTCATCCTCGTCGAGGACTCTGACCTCGACCCCCACGACCGGTTGTCCGGCGGCGCGAAATAAACCCGCATTCGGTCCTTCAAAGACATGGCACTCCGGTGGTGCCGTTGTGACCAAGGGTGCGGCTTCCGTTTGGCCATAAGCATGATAAAATCCGCAATCCGGAATAATTTCCATCGCTCGGCGGATCACTGCTTCCGGCATCGGCGACGCGCCATAGGCCATGGCTTGCAGGCTCTTAAGGTCAAACCGTTCAACATCCGGAAAATTCACCAGCATATTCACCATCGTCGGCACTAACAGAGTATCCGTAATCTTCCGGTTCTGGATCGTTTCCAATGCCAACTCCGGCGCATACGCGGGAATAATCACATGGGTGCCCGCAACCTGTGTCACACCGAAAATGCCGATCCCACCAGCAATATGAAACATCGGGCAGGCGTGAAGCCAACGCATGCCCTGCCAGTAGTTGAAGGTATGAATAGCGTTCATGTTGTTGAACACAAGATTGACGTGGCTCAGCATGACACCCTTGGAGCGGCCAGTCGTCCCACCGGTATAGAACAACCCGGCTAAATCGTCGTTGCCTCTCATGGCGTCTTCGACCAGGTCGGCGGCAGCGATTAAATCCTCCATCCGCGCCATCCCTTCCGGTGCTTCGCCCTGACCGGCATAGATAACCTTCTTAACCGTCTCCAACTTGCCCTCGAGTTCCGCCAGCATCGGCAAAAACCGATCGTCGATTAGCAGAATTTTACTGCCGGAATCGTTCAGCCAAAACGCGACTTCCGGCGGCGCCAGACGAATATTAATCGGCACAAAAACCCCACCCGCCCAAGGCACGGCGAAGAAATATTCGAAATACAGATCGCTGTTGAGGGATAGCATGGCGACCCGTTCACCATTCCCGATCCCGAGTTGACGCAACGCACCTGCAAATTTCGCCACCCGATCGGCGGTTTCGGACCAAGTCCGTTCGCGGCCGCCGCAAATGCTAGCCAGCGTGTCGCCGTGAAGTTGCGCCGACCGCTTAAGCGATTGCGTGATATACATTCCGCCCCCCTCTCCTGCGTTTCCCCGCGCAAAGTATAGGGCAGCACTCAAGGACGAAAAGCGCTTTTGTCCTCGGCCGTGCTCGGCACTAGATTAGATGCGAGAGGATGCGACCACTTAAGGGATGAAGAACATGCATGTAGGCGCCGCGGTTATCTTTCAAAGTTATGGGAGCGATCTTCCAGATCGCCAGATTTACGCGAACGACCTGTCGTTGGTCGACCTCGTGGAACCGCTTGGCTACGAATCGGTGTGGAGCGTCGAGCATCATTTTACCGACTACACAATGTGCCCCGACGTATACCAATTTCTGTCCTATTGCGCCGGACGCACCAAGACAGCAAAACTCGGCTCGATGGTGATGGTATTGCCGTGGCATGACCCACTCCGTGCTGCCGAGGAAGTTGCCATGCTGGATAACATCTCGGGCGGTCGTGTGATCCTCGGCATCGGCCGGGGTGCGGGTAAGGTCGAGTTCGACGGTTTCCGCCTCGATATGGGTGAAAGCCGCGAACGTTTTGTGGAAGCCGCTCAAGCGGTTCTCGGCGCTCTGGAAACCGGTGAGATGGACTTCCAAGGTAAACACTACAACCAACCGAAAACCGCCATCCGACCGACCCCATTCAAAAGCTTCCGCGACCGAACGTATGCCGCGGCGGTATCGCCCGAATCCTCGCGGATCATGGCGGAGCTCGGCATCGGCATACTTATTATTCCGCAAAAGCCATGGGATGCCGTCGCCGAGGAATTGGACAGTTACCGGGCCGTCTTTCGCGAGGTAAATGGCAAGGAAGCTCCGCCGCCGATATCCGCCGGTTGGGTATTCTGCGACGAAGACAAGGACCGCGCGGCGGAAATGGCGGTCAAGTATATCGGTGGCTATTGGGAATCGGTTTTAGAACACTACCAATTCGCCGGCGACCATCTGAAGACTATGAAGGGTTATGAGTATTACGGTAAATTCGCGGAGACGATACAAAAATATGGCCCTGACAGCGCGACCGAATTCTTCATGAACCTACAAGTCTGGGGCACACCCGAAATGTGCTACGAGCGTATTTTGGATATCAGCGACCGCACCGGCGCGGACGGCTTTGTCGGTGTATTCGGATATGCCGGCATGCCAGGCGCAGAGGCCGAGCGAAATATGCGATTGTTCGCAGAGAAAGTGGCCCCCCGATTAAAGGAACTTCCGAAAGCAGCGAGCCGATCCCAACAGGCCGCGTGATACGCTAATAAAATCCGAGAAACTTAATATCATGTCGATCGTTTGCCCGTCACTCGCGAGTGGTAAAAGCATACGGGTCGACGATAGAAATTTTCGCCCTGAGATATTTAACCTCGCACTCTCGAAATGTACCTCGCGATTTTTGAGTACGTGAGTATAGTGAGAGCGCTCCGCCCGTAGCTCATCCGGAGTGAGGAATATATCCTCGAACAATCGGCCTGTTACATCCGCGCCGAAATGCCAAACAATGTTGGTTCCGACCAGCCGGTACGAGAAATAGTCATCCTCATTCTCGGAACGCTCCACGGAAACAATGGCTATATTCGGTAGTATTCTCGGTGGCAATTCCACTGGATCAATGTCACAGCGCGCGGGAAATGCGCACGCACCCCATTTTGCTAGCCAATAGTCGAGCAAGATTTTCTGCTCAGAATCATCGGTCAGCGGCTCGATATCGACTTTCTTGGCCTTAAGGCTGTCCATCATTCCCACCATTCGTCCAGATGGAACACGGAACCATGGGTTAGAAGACAGCTACCTGACGGGTTACTGACTAAACCCGCTGAGATCAAAAATTAATTTAAAAAAACGCCGTTAAAATGTTATTTACTTGGTCTACGGTCGAACACCTAGACGATATTTCGGGCCAAGTGTCGTCCTCAGTTTAGGCTGCATTGCCTCAACATATCGGGCGAGATAGGGCCGTGTTTCACGCGGGTCGAGTATATCCTCCACACCAAATGCCTCCGCCGTCTTGAACGGAGAGGAATAAACGCGCAATTCCTCCTCAAGTTCCGCTTCCTTCGCCTTTGGATCATCAGCCGCCGCAATCTCGCGCCGAAATGCGACCGCGACGCCACCTTCAACTGGCAGCGAGCCCCACTCGGCAGACGGCCAGGCGAGTTTCAGATTGACGCCGCGTTGCTGACAGGTCGCCATCCCTGCCATCCCGTAACACTTGCGAACGACCAACGTAATGACTGGCACAGTGGCTTGACTAGCAACGTAGACGGCCCGCATGCCCGCCCGCATCACACCGCGCGATTCCGCCTCCAGCCCGACCATGAAGCCGGGCACATCAACCAGAAACACAAGCGGGATATGGAAGGTGTCGCACAGCTCGACGAAATGACATTGTTTGAGGGATTCGCCGACATCCATCGCACCGCCGTAGATCATCGGATTATTGGCGACAACACCGACAACATATCCATTGAGGCGGGCGAAACTCGTGATCAGACCTCTTCCAAAACGCGGTTGAATTTCAAATAACGAGCCTTCGTCGAATACTAGCCCCATCAATTTCCGCATATCGTAGGGACGCCGTCGGGCTTCGGGAATGATCTCCTGCAATGCATCTTCGCAACGATCAACCGGGTCAGCCAGATCGCCTCTCGGCGGCTGTTCCCACACATTCTGCGGCATGTAGGAGAGATAGTGCCGGATCGTCTCGAGGCATTCCTCCTCATTCTCAGCGATGTTGTCGATTGTGCCGCCTTGGTCGACCGCAATCTTGGGACCGCCGAGCTCTTCCTTGTTCAAATCCTGGCCGAGCGAACGTTTGACGACAGCGGGGCCCGCCGCGAAGACTTGGCTGGTATCCTTCACCATGATCGAGAAATGAGAGAGGATCGCCCGCCCCGCCGGCCCTCCAGCCGCAGACCCGAGGACGGCGCTCACAACAGGCACCTCGCCCATCAAATCCACAGATCGGTCGAAACTGTCGACACCCGGAAAAACCGCATGCCCGCGACGCTTTGCCGACGTCACAGTACCACCGGCCCCATCGATCAAATTGACTAATGGAATGCGGTATTCGTGGGCTAAATCCTCGCTGAAACCGCCTTGCCCACCCTTTCGACGATCGAGACCTGCGGACGTGCCGCCCCGCACGGTAAAGTCCTCACCGCCGACGACGACAGGCCGCCCATCTATCTTAGCGAGGCCCGAGACATAGGGCGCCGGCGTGACACCGGTCAACGCACCCGTCTCGGAATATTCCCCAACACCCGTGGTCTTACCGATTTCCTGGAACGAACTCTCATCGACTAGATAGTCGATCCGTTCCCGAACCGTCAATCGGCCCGCCTTATGCTGGCGACCGACGTTGACTGCACCGCCCTGTTCCTCCGCTAATGCGCGACGGCGGTGCAGTTGCCCGATCTCCTTGTCCCAGGCCATCAGCTGGCGCTTTCGTCTAAGCGTCGAGCACGACGACGGTTTGGCCTTCGGCGACCGGTTCTTCCTCGGCGACCATGATTTCCGACACCGTTCCGGCATCGCTCGCGAGGACCGGAATCTCCATCTTCATCGATTCCAGGATAAGCAAGGTCTGCCCTTCGGTGACCTTTGCGCCTTCTGCAACTTCGATTTTCCATACAGTTCCGGTAACATCGGATTCGACTTCAATGCGGGCCATTTTGTCCTCGTTTTCTGGTTTGCTGTGGTTTTGGAATTACTTAAAAGGTCGTCGGCCAATTGGAAAGCAGATGTCGGCTGAGACCACCGGAAAGTCGGTTGCGGTGCACTTTGAACATCCGGATCAACCAATCGCGGGTATCTTCGGGCTTGATCACATGCTGTACGCCGTAAGAGGCGGCGATGTCGTAGACGCTACTCTCGAGCTGGAATTCTTCGAACTTTTCCTGGAAGAATTCCGGATCGGACTCCTCCAATCGAACGCCGGGCTTTCCATGGACGACGTTGACCGCATAGGTCGGGTCCATGAAGCTCACTTCTGCCGTCGGCCATGCCGCCACTTCCGCCGCGTTCTTACCGCCGCCCATATTGATATAGGCTTGGCCGTAATTCTTGCGGATCATCACCGTTAGTTTCGGCACCGTCATCAACTGTAACGCGTTCATGAAGTTCATAATCTTGCCAGGTGCGCGTTGGCGTTCCGCGTCGATACCGATCACGAAGCCCGGATTATCGACTAGGAAAATCACCGGAATGTTGAAGCTGTCGCACATCACCATGAAGCTACAGCACTTGTCGCACCCATCCGCGTCCAGCGCACCGGCCTTGAAGATCGGATTGTTGGCAATAAAACCAACGGTCTTGCCGTCGAGGCGCGCGAGCGCCGTGGTCGCGGTTTTGCCAAAACGGGACTTCAATTCAAACACGCTACCTTTATCGGCGAGGCGCTCGACTATTTTGCGCACGTCGTAGACCTGCGTCCGCTTATCCGGCAGGACGTCCAAGACGCCACGCGCCGCTTCATCAGATCCGGCGGGAACCGGTTTCTCAGGCGGCGATTGCGTCTGATTTTCTGGTAAATATGAAAGAAAGGTCTTAATCGCGTCGAGCGCTTCTTCGTCTGTATCCACCGCAATGTCGACGAGGCCAGTCGTGTCCGTGTGCATCCGCCAGCCGCCGAGCTCTTCGCCATCGACTTTCTCTCCAATGGCCATGGAGACCAGACGTTCGGAGGAGACAGCCATGATGGCACCCTTCCGCATAACGTTGAAGTCCGACAAACACCCGTACCAAGTAGCCGAACCGTACGCCATGCCGAGGATGGCGGAGGCCCAGGGTTGCTCGCGCAATCGCCGGTATTGGGTCGCGTCACCACCCAAGATGGCACCCATGTTATAGGCACCCATATTATCCGGGATGCGGGCACCCGACGATTCTCCAAGGAATACCATTGGGATGCCGCGCTCCAACGCGGTACGGCGCATCTGCCCAATACGTTTCATATTAACGACGCTGGAGGACGCGCCCTTCACGGTGAAATCGTTTGAGATAACAACCGCTTCACGCCCATCGATACTGCCGTATCCCGTGATTTTCCCGTCTCCCGGCGATGACTCGCGCTCGGCTGGAATATGCGAGACGGTAAACAGGCCGGATTCGACCCAGCTACCGGGATCGACCAAAAAGTCGATGCGCTCCCGCGCGTTTAAAAGCTCTGCATTCTTGCGGCGCGCGAGCCGTTCCGGCCCGCCCATTGCCAGGGCCTTCGCCCGGCGCCTCTCGTACTCATCGTACATTTCATCGAAAGCCATCAGCCCGCCTCTTTGTTTTTCGCGCCGCAGTAAACCACGCCGTCGGCCTGGAGCGCCGCAATTTCTTCTGGACTCAAGCTCGTGTATTCCTGCAATACCGCCACTGTATCGACGCCCGGCTGGCCACCCGCCTTGCGGATAACTCCCGGCGTCTCTGACAGGCGCGGCACGACATTCGCCAGTTTGACAGTACCGAGATCATCATCCAGCACTTCGACGATCATCTCGCGCGCGGCGTAGTGCGGGTCGTTAAAGACGTCTTCCATTGTGTAAATTCGGGCCGCCGGCACCGCCGCGTCGTCCAGCAACTTCTCCAATTCCTCAACGCTATGGCGCGCGGTCCATTCGCCGACGACCTCGTCAAGCTCATCCTCATGCTCGTTCAACGCCACTTGATCCCGAAGACGTGGGTCGGCCAACAAGTCCTCTCGCCCCATAGCGCCAGTCAAGCGCCGCCAAGTCGGCATATTACCCGCCGCGATGTGAATGTAGCGATCGTCCTTCGTCGGATAGTGATTGTTTGGCGTGCTGTTCGGAAGACGGCCGCCCTGGCGGCTCGGCACGAAACCAGTCTTCTCATAGGCCGGAATATACGGTTCCATGTAACTGAAGGCGCACTCGTAAAGCGCTGCGTCGATACATTGGCCCTTACCAGTCGCCCGCTTATGCAAGACCGCGAGGGCCACGCCGTAGGCCGCATAAGTTCCAGTGATCTCATCGGTCAAAGAAACGGCAATCCGAGCCGCGGGTCTATCCGGATCGCCCGTCAGATGCCGCATGCCGCTGACAGCTTCGCAAACAACGCCGTAGCCCGGTTTGTGACTATATGGACCGGTTTGTCCGAAGCCGCTAATACGGACCATTATGAGGCCGGGGTTGATCTCACTCAGGTCCTCATATCCCAAGCCCCAACGTTCCATCGTCCCTGGCTTGAAGTTCTCGATTAAAACATCGAATTTCGGCACCAAGGTTTTGATCAATTCGCGGCCCCGCTCTTCGCGGAGGCTGATTGAAGCCATTTTCTTGTTCCGAAAAATACTCGACGCATAAAGCGATTTGCCCTCGTGCCTCTTTCCAAAAGATCGAACGGGGTCGCCCTCGGGCACCTCAATCTTCACGACGTCTGCCCCGAAATCCGCAAGCAATCGAGCGCAAAACGGTCCCGCAACCGTTGAGCCCAATTCAAGTACTCTAATACCGTCTAACGGCCCTTGTGCCATGTAATCAAAGCTTTCCAAATGTTACCGACACTTCCAATCGATGCCCGTACGCTGACAATTATGCCGTTTTGTCGGAGCGTCAAAACGACAGATGTGCAATGCCCGGCTATTAACGAGTTGTAAACCCTTATAAAGTTATTGTGGATTAAGTCTGATATCATCCGTATAACCGGACTAGGCTGGCAACCTCGACGGCAAATAAGCCTGTATTGGAGCACAAAGCATGAGCGAGGTAGCTTCGGAACTAAGCAATCTGACGGAAGATGAGCGACGCGAGTATGAGTCGGATATGGATTCGTTGCATATCCTGCCGCTAAATATTATCCCGTTTGATCTCTCCGGCTTAAAACGAGCCAAAATGATAAAAAACGCTCGTCTGGAAACAGTAATCGAGATGTTCCGCGACAATAGCGCTGGTAGCGGACAAATTCGAGTTGAAGAAGCTAGCGAGGTCTTTAGCGTTCCCGGAGAGGGACCGCACCCAGACATTATAAAGCTCCAACGCCTTGCCAATTTGAATAGTTTTGATGTTTACACGCTGCGCGTAGAACTGCGGAAAATTGGCGTCCAAGTGAATGACTTTACAGAACTCAAACTTTCTAAGTCAAAGAATGTGGAATTAACCGAATACATGCGTGAGTTTACGCGTCCTCTGGTATCACAAATCTATTCGAAATCGGAAGTTGAAATTACCGATGTCAATCAAATGATAAATTTATTTAAGGATCCGGATCACGGTAAAGCTATCGAAAACCTAAAAATTTTTGCGTCCTCACTCAATGTAGAAGTATCTGAAATACCAAAATTCCTCGAAGACTACGGAGATATTTTTCTCTCGCTTGTTTATTTCAAAAATTGCCTTGAACCTATAGGTCCGCGAATTGAAGAATTTATAAAGTCAATGGAAGAACTACGAAATAATTTTCAATTGAAGAGTGACAAAAATTTAGTTCAAACATCGATATTAGTTGAGAAGACTTTAAGCAACGTTTCGGCGTCTATTTCTAACCGTCTTAACAGCTTTCAGCATGACTCTAATGAAATGTGGAATAACATTAATGCGGAAACTTTTGACAGAGTAAAACGTGTTATTGCGAGCCATCATTCATCTATTGGGGGTGTGCTTTGCGGCCTCGCTGTTAAGATGAGTCTTTGGAACGAGCGATTTGGAAATGGCAAAGGCGGCCCAATAGCCCAAGCAGACTTCGTGCTTTCTGAAATGCGCCACGGTATCGAAAAGATCGCCGAAGTCGAAGCATCAGCGCCGAAAGTCTCCGACCGCTAATTTCGCTTTAGCGCTTATTCCTATTTAATTTACAGCAATTAACCAACTGGGCGCAGACATCCTATTGTTCGCCCTCCAACTCGGTCTCTATTTCAGCATTGCTTAGAATGCGGACGAAGGCACGAGGATGAAGACGGTGTCCACGGGTATCATCATTCTGTGCAATATGTTGATCGGCGCATTAGGGCTATTCTTCCTCATCGACTTCGTGGGAGAGACCGCCGGCAAGACGCTTACACCCTGGATACTCGACGCCATAATCGTGGCACTCTACATCTACCCCGTCTCGATCTGATCCAGGGTTCCCGAAATATGATAGAAATCGGTATTGCGACGGCTGCGGCGGGCATCATAGTCGGCACCGTCTCGCAAACCGGTGTCGGGCTGCTCTTAGCCGAGTTGGTCGAATTCTTGTCGCAAGGCCGCGTCCTGCTCATGCTGATCTTCACGACGGTCCTCATCCTCATTCTCGGCATGGGGCTGCCGTCAACCGCGAACTATATTGTCGTCTCGTCACTTCTGGCACCGCTGATCGTCAGCCTCAGACAGCAGAACGGCCTTATTGTGCCACTCATCGCCGTGCATCTGTTCGTCTTCTATTTCGGCATCATGGCCGATGTGACGCCGCCTATCGGGCTCGCTTCCTTCGCGGCGACGGCTGTCTCGGGCGGTGATCCTACCGTTCCTGTTCATCTACAACACGGACCTATTGTTGATCGGCGTCGGCATCGTTGAAGGCTTCATGGTCTTCATTATTGCAACCATAGCGATGTTATTATTCACCGCCGGGACGCAAGGGTATTTTCTTTCGCGCTCACGTGTATGGGAATTGATGCTGCTTATTTTGATCGCGTTTACCTTCTTCAGGCCGTGTTTCTGGATGGCCATGGTCGTCCCGCCTTATTAAACGATGAAATCGGCTCAAATATATCAGGCCGCAGGAAAAACCCGACGAAAGCGCCAAAATGCGCCTCATCGTCGAAGGTCAGGATGATGTCGGACATAAGAAAGTCTTCACTTCAATCCTGCCAATAGGCAAGGCCGGTGAAGGGAAAACGCGTATCGAAGTTCTGGGACTAAAGTTACTAATCGACGGCGACAAAGTCGGCATCGTCAATGCGGTCTTCGACAGCATCGCGCAAAAAGCGGGGCTCGATTTTGACCAAGTCATCGAGAAGGTCCTGGTCCCCGCAAGCCAACCGACCAAGCAGCTCATGTATATTCCCGCATTGATCCTGTTCGTACCCATTGCAATGCTAAAGTGTCACCGCGAGCGCGTTGCCGTGGCTGCTTAACTCCCAAGAGCAAGTGCGTACGAAATGTACAAAGGCATCTTGCTGGCCGTCGACCTCGTCCATAATGAGGGCTGGAAGAAATCGGTCACGACCGTAATCGAATACGCGATGGCCTTTGGCTCGACACTCCAAGTCGTCAGCGTCGTCCCCGATTTCGGCATGAGCATGGTGGCGGCGTATTTTCCAAAAGATCACGAAGAAAAGGCGCTGGAGGGCGCTGGTGGAATGCAAGGAGAAGCTTAACGCCTTCAACAAGGAGCATATTCCCGCCGGTATTAAGGTGCGGCACATCATCGCCTGTGGGACAGCCTATAAGGAAATCTTGAACCTGAGCAAAAAGATCAAATGTGATCTTATCGTTCTCGGCTCTCACAGACCAAAGGCGCAGGATTTCTTTCTCGGCCCCAACTCCGCCCGCATTGTGCGCCACGCGTATTGTTCCGTACTGGTCGTCAGAGGATAAATAGCGTTCCTAGCGGGGAACGATCAACGCGTCGACCGCCAACGCACCCTTACCCGCGGGCAAGACGAGGAAGGGGTTGATATCAATGCTATCGATTCGATCCTGGTTTTCATGTGCGAAGACCGATAGACAAGATAGGGCTTCCGCAAGGGCCTGGATATCTCCGACTTCGCCACCGCGCACACCTTCAAGCAGCGGATAGCCTTTCACTTCACGGATCATCTCATGCGCTTCAGTCACGCCGAAAGGAGCGAGGCGGCGCGTGATGTCCTGCAGTACTTCGACAAATACGCCGCCCAACCCGAAGACTACGACCGGACCAAAGACCGGGTCGCGTTTTACGCCAAGGATTGTCTCGATACCGGCCGAGATCATGGGCGCGACGACGACTCCTTCGATCGTCGCATCTGACTTATGCCGTCGTCCGCGTTCCACGAGTGTGTCGTAGGCCGAGGAGGCGTCGGCAGCATCGACATTGAGCATGACGCCACCGATTTCGGATTTGTGGAGGATATCGGGCGAAACCAGTTTGAGTGCCGCTGGACCGCCGATCGCCGTCACCGCGGCAACCGCCTCCACCGGGGATATTGCCAGGGTTTCCGAGACTGTCGGAATACCAGCTTCTGACAACAGCTGTTTCGCCGTCACTTCGTTCAATGTGTGGGCCGGGATCACGACCGGCTTCGCCAATGGTGGTGGAGCTTCCGCTGCCGTGGCGGCAAAGTGGCGCCCGAAGCGCAACAGGGATGCCGCGACATTCACCGCCCGCGTCGGCTCCCGTACAACGAGATAGCCGAGTTCTTCTAATTCGCGGCGGCGTTCGCCTTCTGCATAGACGCCCGCCACGATTGGCACGTCCGGATGCTTCGCGCGAATGTCACGGAACACTTGCATGAAGATATCCGCCAAGGCCGGCGACTGCGTCGACATTGCCATATAGATGACGACGATGTCGCAAATATCCTCCTCGATCAGAACATCGAGGCATTTTGCAAGGAGCGAAGGGTCGTTGAGCGTCTGCCCGGTAATGTCGACGGGATTCCGGGTTCCTGCATAGGGTATGATCTCACGGATACGTGCCTGTGCCGCCTCAGTCAATTTTGGAACTTCAAGACCAAGACGACTGGCCACATCAGACATTAACACGCCGACGCCGCCGGAGATGGTTAGGAGCCCGACACGATTGCCGTTCGGGAAACTCCGTGTCGTGCTGCAGGCATAGCCAAGGTCGTAGAACTCATCCAAGGAATAGGTGCGGTGTGCCCCGTATTTCGCGACCACCGTATCGAAGACGACATCCGACCCGGTGATTGACGCGGTATGCGAAAACGCTGCTTCGGCGCCGATATCCGACGCACCAACCTTGGTCACGATGACAGGCTTTCCCGCCGCACGCGCTGCCTCCAAACCTGCCATGAAGCCGGGCCCGTCCTTACACCCCTCCATATAAAGCAGGATTACCTTAATGGCGTCATCCGCAGCGTAGTACATCAAAATTTCGGAAAGGTCGATATCGCTTTCATTGCCGGTCGTCGCCCAAAGACTCACGCCAAGCTGACGGTCCCGGGACTCGTAATACGCGACTGCACCATAAGCGCCGCTTTGGCTGACGATACCGATGGGACCGAGTTCCGGCGGCATCGTTTCCATGGAGAAGCCGAAGGTCATTATCATTCGGGCGTCGAACCCAGCGAGCCCCATGCAATTCGGCCCCATGATGCGCATACCAGAGGCGCGGGCGATCTCTAGCAAACGCTCCTGCGCCGCCTCGCCTGCCTCGCCCGTCTCCGCATAGCCAGAGCTGAAGATGACGGTCGCCTTCACTCCCTTATCGGCGCAGGCGGTGACGGCGTCCTCAACCATCGCCGAGGGCAGTGCGATCAAGGCAAGGTCGACGTCGCCCGGCACGTCAGCGAGCGCCTTATAGGCTTTCATGCCCTGGATTTCGTCGTAATTGGGATTGATCGGATAGATATCGCCAGCAAAATCATAGTGCTTCAGGAAGAAAATGGGCCTTCCACCGATCTTCTTTGCATCGGAAGAGGCACCCATGACAGCCACCGAACGCGGGCGAAACAGAACATCCAACTCGTCTTTCTTAATCGCCGTATCGCTCATCGGAATTCCTCGCGCAAACAAATCGGGGCCGGCGCTCAAATTGAACGCCAGCCCCTGAATTGATCGCCCTAATAGGCGAAAACGACAATCGGCTATTAGCCTGCCATGAGCATTTTCGGCAACCAGAGACTAATTTCTGGCCACATGATCAAGACGGTCAAAGTGAAGACATCCATCGCAAGGAACCATAAAATTCCTTTAAAGATCGTCTCTAGGGGAACAGCGTCCCCAACAACCCCTTTTAGGACATACACGTTTAATCCGACCGGAGGTGTGATGAGACCGATCTCCAGGAACTTCACCATGATGACGCCAAACCAGACCAGGTCGTAGCCCAATTCCTGGATCACCGGCGTCACCACCGGCAAGGTCAACAGCATCATGCCGAGTGGATCCATGAATGTGCCGAGTACGATGAAGACCAAGGACAAGCTCAACAGAATCCAGATGGGCTCCACATCGAGGTTTGTCGCCCATCCCGTCAACGTGCCCGCAACGCCCGTCAATGCTATGAAGCCGACAAATATCTTCGCACCCAGCACTAACGCAAACACGTTGGCCACTTGCTTCGCCGTCTCGATCGCAGCGTTCTTGCTATTTTCTTTATTCAAACGACCTGTAGCAAAACCAAGGATCCAAGCCCCCGCACAACCGGCCGCAGCGGCCTCGGTCGGGGTCACCATGCCGCTATAAATGCCGCCCATAACGATGATGAACAGCACGACAATCGACCATACACCCTTGAGGGCTAGAAAACGTTCCGGCCAGCTGACTGACTCAGCCTTTGGTGCCAGCTCCGGATTAATCGTCGCCCGGATCCAGACCATACCCATGTAGATCGCCGCCGACATAATGCCCGGAATCAAACCAGCCATCAGAAGTTGACCGATCGATTCCTCCGTGAAGATGCCATAGAGCACCATCAGGATACTGGGTGGAATGAGGGATCCTAGCGTGCCGCTCGCGGCAACGACCCCCGTCGCGATGCCAGGGTGATACTTATAGCGCAGCATTTCCGGCACTGCGAGCTTACCCATAGCCGCTGCAGTCGCTAGGCTCGATCCGCTGACCGCGGCAAACATAGCGCAGCCCGCAACCGACGCCATCGCAAGGCCGCCGTTCAAATGCGACAACCATACGCGTGCCGTGTAGTAGATATCCTTGGTGAAGCCAGCGTGGAACGCCACATACCCCATCATCAGGAATAGCGGCACCGCGATGATTGGGAAATTAGCGATGAACGAAAACGGCTCGAAGGCAATATACGCCCAAGCGGCGTCAAAGCCGCGCTCGAAATCCAACTCGCTACCTGCCGGCCAACCTACCGCCAGAATGATCCCAAAAAAGCCGACAAACGCCATACAAAAGGCGATTGGCACACGGACGGCGACCAGCAGTAACATCACCACCAGCCCCCAACTGCCTAGCGCAAATGGTTCCATAAATCCTTCCCCGCCTAGATGACTTCGACATCAAGCGCGCGTTCTTCTTCAGATCGCGTTGCCTGTGCCTCACCAGTAAAAAATCCAATTGTTGAAATAACAGCATCAACAGCTAGACGTATTGCAAATAATGTAATCCCAAAAAACACAATAAAACGAAACGGTGATTCTGGTATTTCTAACGCTCCCTCTTCATATGCGCCAACATCAAATGCTTGTTTAAAGTCTGTATAAGTAGCGCATGCAATAATCGTAAATATAACTACGCCCAAATAGACGCCGAATATTTCCATTGCGACTTTCGGACGGTTTGGCAACCAATCAGAAAAGATCGTAACGAACACATGCTCGCGCGAAGCCTGCACGGCTGCTAACGGCAAAAACGCGACGACGACCATTAGAAATTCATTCATCACAAGATCGTCTGGAATTGGCGAATTAAAGAAATAGCGACCAATGACCGACACGCAGGTGATGCTCATTATCGCAACGAGAGCAGCGACAGAGAACCAAAGCGCGATACGATCAATAACTTCGAATGTTTTCAGCATTGGCAAGTATGAGGCCCCGTCATTATTCGGGGCCTCATCCTCTCAAAAGTAAGGTTATTGCAAATTTTTGTTATAGGCTATTTTTAACGAGTCCAAGGATAACCCTTTTCCTCTTGTATCTTTCGATACTTGGCCATGGTGCTTGCATACCTAGCTGCAAACTCATTCCGCTCAGCTTCGGAGAGTTTTTTCATTTTCCCCAACAACTTACTTGCAATTGGTTTAGAAAATTCAGCCCACTTCGCAAGCTCTGCATCGGGCATCTCAACAATGGTGAGCTTTTTACCATCTATACCAGCTGACATCGTATCACGGGCTTCTTTGGAGTAGTCCAGCAAGTTCTTCGCGTAGTTATCCATGTACCTATCACTGGCCGCAAGCAGGATATCTTTCATGTCTTGGGGTAGGCCATTATAGAACTTTAGGTTTATACCACCACCATAGCCAATACTCTGACCCATTTTGGCAAGCATCAGATATTTCGTGACTTCGTAGTGTTTGTAGGATTTCACGTAGGGCGTGTAATTTATTGTGCAATCAACGGTGCCACGATCTAATGCTGAGTAGAGTTCTCCAAAACCAATCTTCACTGGCACGGCACCCATCGATTTAAAGAGTTCGATATATCCTCCAATCGCCCGGATTTTCTTGCCTTTGATTTTTTCAAGTGTGTCAATTTTCTCTTTGCCGCACAAAAGCTGGACTGGCCCGGTAACATTAGTGAACAGCATCTTAATGCCATTCCTTTTGTCTTCGGCTTGCAAATGTTTGCCATTGATACGCACGTCGTGATGGGCGCGCATACCTATCCAAGGGTCAGCTTCGTTGAAGGGTATGTTTCCATAATTACCCACAGGCGTATCAGCCGGAGTATACGCTGGAATAATTGTACCCATCTCGGCAAGACCCGAACTAACACCCTTCAGCGTTGCCTTTGCTTTTATCAAGGATTGGCCCCAGAAGAACTTAATCTTCATCTGACCTTTCGACTGCTCCTCGATCTCTTTTGCCCAAACATTAAGCGCAGCAGCGCGCGGGCCTTTGTTTCCGCCAATATCCGAATAACGAATAATATAGTCTTTCGCGTCTGCTACCTGCGGTGCCGCAGGCAGTAGTAATACAGCAGCCAAAGCTCCGGCTGCGATAGGAATAAATCTCGACATGTTTCCTCCCTGACGAGTTTTAGAGTGAACTCAGTTGACTGAGTCTCACGGTTTTTTACACTCGTCATAATTAAGCCCCAATGAGTGACATAAGTAAATAGACCAAAAAGAAGCAACTAATTGCTTTTTTGGCCTATGGAATCTTCCGAATTTACGGAATTCTAGAAGGTCAATTTCAATCGCTACTTGAGCACCGAGCGTCCCCAGGTCCCTCCCACTTGCTCATCCGCGACCTTGAACAACGCGCGCTGGTACAATGCCATCGCCGTAGGCAGATCATCGAAGGTCGTGAGATAGATCGCGCGATATCATGCATCTCGCGCGAAGGTGACAATGCCGTCGAGCATGAGCTTGCTGAGCCCCTGGCCTGCCAAACTTTCATCGAGAATAAACCGGCGCAAATGAGCCCAACCGTCCGGCAAATCCGGGTCACTGACGTCCACGGTGACCGAGCCAAGTACCCGGCCAGGATCGCCTGTCCACAACACCAGATCCTTTGCTGGATCGCACCGGCTCAGAAACCCGCCCATTTCCCGCGCAACCTTGTCTTCGAAAATGACGGGGAAATTAATACCCCAGTGCTAATCCGTCCTTGCGGGGGTCGGAGGCGCCGACCAGAACGCCACGGTCGTCGTCGATGTAAATCGCCTGGCAGCCGCCATGAGGCGACGGCGTGCGGGTCACGTTGTGGCCTCGCTTGCGGAGGTCTTCGGCGACGTCTTCCGAAATCCGCGGCTCCAGCGCCAACTCGCTATCGAAACAGAAGTGCCGCGGGGCCTCGTTCGCTTGCTGCGGGTCCATCCCAAAATCGAACATGTTCGAGAGGAAGCTCGTGTGCCCCGTGGATTGATAATGTCCGCCCATGACACCGAAAGGCATCACCGTCTTGCCGCCTTTCATAGCCATGCCGGGGATGATCGTATGCATCGGCCGCTTGCCGGGCTCAATCCGGTTCGGATGATCGGCCTCGAGACGGAAACTAAAACCTCGGTTGTGCAGGATCACACCACTCTCGGGCGCCATGATGCAGCTGCCGAAACTCTTGAAGATCGAATTGATGAACGAAATCGCATTGCCGTCGCGGTCGACCACGCAGAGATAAGTCGTATCCTTATGTTCCGCCGCGAAGCCATTCCAACTGTCGAACTGGCTGGCTTTGCTTATATCGATCCGGTCACGAGTCCAGGCCGCGCGCTCGTCGGATAATAAGTAATCCACCGGCACGTCGACATATTTTGGATCGCAGAACAAGGCATCCCGCGCCGCATACGCCATCTTCGTCGTCTCGGCGATTAGGTGGATAACGTCCGCCTCGCTATACCCGTCCGACAGGTCGTAGCCATCCAGCGTGCGCATCATCATCAGCGCACCAAGGCCCTGACCGTTGGGCGGACATTCGTAAATCTCATGATCACGAAAGGAAGCGTGGATCGGGTCCACATATTCGCAATGCTGGGCTGCGAAATCTTCCGCCTCATGCCCTCCGCCCAAGCTCTTCAGGCGGTTGACGATGTCTTCCATCACCGGCCCTTCGTAGAAACCGGCGCGCCCGTCCTTAGCGATGCGACGCAAAGTTTTCGCCATTTGCGGCTGTGTGTGCTTAGTGCCAATGGGCATCGATTGCCCGCCCATCAGGAAACGCGCTGAGAGATACTCATCCTTTTTCATACGTTCGACGGCACCTGCGTGATCGAAGGCGACCCGGTCCATAATGCGATAGCCGTTCTCCGCCTTGTCGATGGCGGGTCGCAACAGCTCGTCGAGCCCCTTGGTTCCATAATCTTTCGAGAGCTGGCACCAGGCATCGACCGCGCCTGGTATCGTTACCGCATGAGCCGAATCCTGATCAATTTTGGCAATACCTAGCTCGCGGAACCAATCGACTGTAGCTTTCCCTGGCGCACACCCAGAGCCATTCAGCGCAATGGGATCGCCGCGCTTTGGCGAATAGAGCACGAAACAATCACCGCCGACCCCGGTCATTGCGGATTCAACAACGCCGAGAACCGCCACCGCCGCGATCGCTGCGTCGACCGCGTTGCCACCGTCGCGCAAAACATCCAGCGCCGCGAGTGTGCCATCGGGGTGAGAGGTCGCCGCCATGCCGTTCTCGGCCATCGCCGCCGACCGGCCGGGTTGATCCAAATCGCGCATTATCTCTCCCCTTCTCGATGTGATAACTTGTCCGTAATCCAGCCTCGCCACCAATGCAAGCTGCAACGAGGTGCCTTGATTCTGCCCCCACCATCGCACGATCATCTCCCTCAAACAAAGGATGACCGCACGTATTTATCTATTGAGGCCGAATTATTTGAGGCCGAATTATTTGAACAAAATACCAAACCACTCCGACGCAGCTTTGGGCGAAATGAAAGCGGTAGCCGCGCTCACCGCCAAGATGCGAAACAACGTCTGGAAAGTCATCGTCGGCAAGCCCCGCGTCATCGATCATATTTTAATTACCCTGCTCTGCGGAGGCCACGCGCTAATCGAGGACGTGCCCGGCACCGGCAAGACGACACCGGCGAAAACCATGGCAGTGTCCTTGGGCTACGGACTTAAGTGTATTAAAATCGCACCTGATCTAGTCCCTGCCGATGTCGTCGGCATCTATATCTTCAATTCAGAAACATGAGAGTATGAATTCCGGCACGGCCCGGTCTTCAGCGAAATCATAATGGCCGACGAGATCAATCGAGCGTCGCCGCGCATGCAATCGGCCCTTTTGGGAGCCATGGGTGAACGCCAAGTCACCGTGTACGCAACGACGATGGCACTACCCGCACCTTATCTTCGTTCTGGCAACCTTGAATCCCGTTGAATTGGAAGAAACCTTCCCGCTGCTGAAAGCGCACCTCGACCGTTTCTTCCTGCGGTTCTCAGT
>CAJWTF010000037.1 GCA_913046825.1 uncultured Rickettsiales bacterium
AATATAGAGCAGTGGTGCCGCGATCTCCGCCGCGTCGGGTTTTGCGTCATAATTCGTGGCGCAGCGTCTAAGAGCTATTAGCGAATTCGCGTCGAATTCCGCTGCCCATTTTTCGGCTTGGCTGTGCAATTGAGACCGAACTGCCGCTTCGTCCAGACCTCGATCTCGAAGTTCCACATCAACGCCGTAATTCTGCAGAACATTGGAGCGGAACTCGATCAACGCATCCCCAACGCCATCTCCGCAGTCATAGTAGTGTCCGCCATTCCAACCAGCGGCGGACTCAAATTGCTTCTCAAGCTCCCGAATGGTGCTCTCGTCGCCCCGGCCCGTAATTCCCGTCGCGACCGGGACCAAAGCCCGCATTCGCGTCGGATATGTCACCCCCCATTGGAAGGTCAGATACCCACCATAAGAATAGCCGACCACGGCGGCGAGTTCACACACGCCGAAATAATCCAGCAAAAGTTTGTGAACCTCGATCATGTCGCGGGTCGTAATTTCCGGGAAATCAGGCCCATACGGCTTTCCGGTCTCTGGGTTTATGCTCCTCGGACCTGTCGTACCATAGGCGGAGCCGAGCATATTAGGCGTGACGACGAAATAGCGGTTGGTATCGATAGCGCGCCCGGGTCCGATGAGGTCCTCCCACCAACCAGGATTCGAGTCGCCGCCTCCGCCCGCATGCGGGCTGGAGGTATAGCCGTGCAAAAGGAGAATAGTGTTTTCTTTCGCGTTTGCGGCCCTACCGTATGTCTCGTATGCGACTTCCAATACCGGCAGAATAGAGCCGTTTTGGAGGATGAAATTTTCTGTTTTGAAGACGTCGGCGGTACTATCGATCATTGAAAGCATCTCTGTGTTGTCATCGAACGCCGCGGCGTTTAGTACCTTATATGGTCCGATGGCGTTGCGGCGAAACATCTATCCGCGATGCAATTGTCAGGGGAGAAAAGATGGACAAGCTTGAGAAGTGGCAAGGGTTCATTCCCGACGGTGAGATGGAAGCTTACCGGAAGGGAGCGTTCGGCCGGAAAATCGGCTATGGTGCGCGTCCGGCACTACTGAACATCGACACGACGCGGATGTTCGTCGATCCTGCGTTCCCTCAATGTGGCCGATTGATGCCCGAATTGATTGAGGCCCTGACCGACATCACCGAATGTTTCCGTACGCTCGATCTGCCTATCTATTACAGTCGGCGCGATGACCGGCGGCATCCTGTGCAGCGCGGTATCTGGAATCTTAAACTCGGCAACACGGATGAGTTCATCTATAGCGAAGATCCGCGTGCAGACGAGTGGCCAGAAGCCTATGCCCCTCGCGAAGGAAAAGACGTTATTGTTTTCAAGAACAAACCGTCCTGCTTTTTCGAGACGCCGCTCGAATCCTGGTTGCGCTACGACCGTATTGACACCTTGATCGTCGTCGGCGTCTCCACGAGCGGCTGCATCCGGGCCGGCGTTGTCGATGCCTTCTCTCATAACTTCCGGGTGATTGTACCGGAAGAGGCCGTTGGCGATAGAAGTGCGAGTGCCCACCGGGCAAACCTCTTCGATATCGATATGAAGAGCGGGGATGTCGAACCTATGGCCGATGTCATAGCTGAAATTAAAACCCGATACGGTCGCGCTGACGCGGCCGAATAATCCCACCCTTAACAGATAGATTAGATCATGCCAAACGTGACCTTCGATCCAAATTCCGTTCTTGATAATTGCCTCACGGATGGGGAATTTCCCGAACTGCCGAATTTCCAGCGTGGTAAAGTTCGAGATTCCTACGATCTGCCGGACGGGCGTCGCGTGATGATCGCGACAGATCGGCAATCCGCTTTCGATATCGTGCTAGCGGCGGTCCCAAATAAGGGCCAGGTGCTGAATGAGACCGCAAAGTTCTGGTTCGAGAAAACCAGCGATATCTGCCCCAACCACGTCGTCGATTTCCCGGACCCCAATGTCGCGGTGGCGAAGCGTCTCGACATGCTGCCTATCGAAATGGTGGTGCGGGATTACATGACCGGCTCGACGGAGACCAGCATTTGGCCGATGTACGAGCGTGGCGAGCGGACGATGTACGGGCATGAGTTCCCGGACGGCTTGGTCCGAAATCAGAAATTGCCTGGCACAATCCTAACGCCAACGACGAAAGCCGCTCAGGGTGATCACGATGCACCGATCACGGCCACGGAAATCGTCGAGCAGGACCTGTTGTCACAAAAGGTTTGGGATGAGCTCGCTGAGCTGAGCCTGGCTATTTTTGCGCGGGGACGTGAGATCGCAGCTGCCAACGGTCTTATTCTGGTCGACACGAAGTATGAGTTCGGCGTTGATGGAGACGGTCGCATCACCTTGGCAGACGAAGTGCATACACCGGATTCAAGTCGATACTGGATGACGGACAGTTATGAGGCGCGGATGGCGGCCGGTGAGAATCCGGAGAGCTTGGACAAGGAGTTCCTGCGGCTGTGGATCAGCGCGCGTTGCGATCCGTACAAGGATCCTATTCCGGATATCCCGGGTGAGACTTTGCTCGAGTTCAGTGCTAAATACGTAAAACTCTTCGAACAGGTGACCGGACAGACGTTCCAGAGACCGGCGATGGATTGCTCGGTTCGCGACCGGGTTCGGGAGAACCTTGCAAAGGCGTTGCCCGATTATTTTAAATAGGCCCTAGGCGGCGGCGCTCGCTCCGCGCCACGATTTCGAGAGAGCAAGCACTTCGGCGATATCTTCTTCGGTGTTGTAGAGATGCAGCGAGAGGCGAATCCGACCTTTGCGGATAGAATGCCTCACATTGTTTTCCAGAAGAAAGTTGGAAAGGGAAGCCATTTCTGTGTCATCGGTCGAATCGTGACCACCGCCATCTCGGCCCACACAGATTAGGCTCGTGAGATGGGCACCGGGCTCACCGCCTGCCACGGGTAGATCGAGATCGAGCAAGCCCGCAGCGAGGCGTCTGGTCAGATCGCCGACATGAGCCTCGATTGCGGGAATTCCGATAACATTGAGCAAATCAATGGATTCTGCCGCCGCCGCTGCGCCCACGTAGTTGTGGTTGCCAAGATCGAAGCGGCGCGCGCCCGGCATCAGTTTGTAATTGTCCGAGCCCAAAGCCGCTTCATGGGCGCCACCGCCAAGATCGACGCCAAAGCGCGCGAGATAGACCGGCGTCAATCGCTCCGCCCAATCCCGGCGGCAATACACCAGCCCCATGCCATAAAGACCAAGCAATCCCTTCTGGGTTGATACCGCCAGTCCGTCAATCTTCAATGCATTGACATCGGTCTCGACGATACCGACAGATTGCACTCCGTCGACGAGAAAAAAGGCACCGCGCTCTCGACATGCCGCGCCGAGTGGCGCCATATTAGTTCGAAACCCAGGCGAAAAGCTCACAGACGCCACGGTCACGCATCGGGTTCGCTCGTCCATAGCATCGATCATGCGATTGACTGGAATGTGTCCGTCCTCACCGACGACAGTGCGCACTTCGACGCCCAATCGTTCCCGCAAGTGGAGCCATGGATAGACATTGTTTGGATGTTCCAAATCGGGGCAGAGCAACACATTATCGCCTGCCTTCAAATCCAGTGCCGCGATGATTGCGTTCAGTCCTTCGGATACATTCTTCGTAATTGCGACTTCATCAGCGTCCGCGTGGATCATCTGCGCTAAGCTACTGCGGACGCGCTCCACGGAGCCAAACATGGCATCTTTATCGCCACTACCATCCATCCCACCATCTAGGACCGCATCCACGGCTGTACGTGCGGAACGCGGGGTGAGGCCACGCGCGGCACAGTTCAAATAGACTTGGTTAGCGGCGCCGGGGAATTGCTCGGAAATTAGGTCTAGATCGAGGGGCATAATAGATGACCTTGAAAGTGCATTGGGTTAATAATTCTAGGCCAATCGTTTTCAATTCAACTTCTAGAAGGCGAGGCCTTGGCGCCTAAAAAAATTTGGGCTACTTGACGTTTACAGTTAGTAGGCAATATGTAACCGAATATTGATTTATCCAGCTAGTTATTAGCGTTCGTTGCAGCTGCCGTTAATTGGTTTCGGGAAGTTATGAGTTCCATTGTTGCCCCAATGCTGCAGTTGAAAGCCGCCGAGGTCGTTTACCCGAATGGCGTGGTCGGATTGAAGCCGACAACCCTGGCCTTCGAACGACGTGCTTTTACGGTCCTGCTTGGACTTTCTGGTGCTGGAAAATCTACCCTTTTGCGAAGTGTAAATCATCTTGTCGCTCCGACCAGTGGGTCCGTTGTGGTAAAAGGTCTCGAGACGCTGGAAGAGACAGAAAACCTTCGGAAACACCGGCGGCAGACGGCGATGATTTTCCAGCAACATCAGTTGATTGGCCGATACACTTGCTTGCAGAATGTCTTGGTCGGCCGGGTGGGCCAATATTCGATGTGGCGGACACTCTTACCGTTCGCGGAAGTGGACCGACGTCTGGCGCTTGACTGTCTGGACAGGGTTGGCTTGCTCTCTCGGGCCTTGCAGCGAGTTGACCATTTGAGCGGTGGCCAACAGCAGCGCGTCGGCATCGCCAGGGCGATCGCGCAGCAGCCAAATCTCATTCTCGCAGATGAGCCTGTGGCGAGCCTCGATCCGGAAACTGCTCACCGTGTCCTTGGAATGTTGCACCAAATAACTAAACAAGATGAAATTCCTACGATTGTCAGCCTTCACCAGGTCGATCTCGCGAAGGCGTTCGCCGACCGGATTATCGGCTTGAACGATGGTGAAGTTGTCTTCGATGGTCCGCCGGGCGCATTGGGGGCCGCTGCGCTCGACAAAATTTATGAGCGGAAGACACCTGTCGAGGCGGAAGCTTATACGGCCGAAGCGGCAGATTAGTTGCACGTAAGCCCATATTTTTTATCCGAGCTTAAGGAACACCCATGATAATACGAACGATAACAACCATCTTTGCTGTACTGTTCGCTGTTTTAAGTCTGAACATCGCCGTTCAAGCGGCGGACAGTAATCCAGACACGTTGCGGGTCGCGCTTCTGCCGGATGAGGATGCCGCTACGATCATTAAGCAAAACCAAGGCTTGAAGGATTACCTGGAATCCAAGCTAGGCAAGAAGGTCAAAATTGTCGTCACGACAGACTATTCGTCGATGATCGAAGCCATGCGGTTTGGCCGACTGGAGTTGGGTTATTTCGGACCACTGTCCTACACGCTCGCGAAAACGAAAGCCGATATCGAACCTTTTGCAGCGCGTATGAAGAAGGGCAGCACGACATATCACGCGGTTCTAATCGGTAATAAGGCGGCGGGCATTAAGACGGTCTCGGATGTAAAGGGTAAGGAAGTCGCATATGGTGATATTGCCTCCACGTCTAGCCATCTCATCCCAAAGAAGATGCTTCTCGATAACGGTCTCGAGACGAAAAAGGACTACAAGGAGAACTTTCTCGGCGCGCACGATGCCGTCGCGCTTGCCGTCCAGAACGGACACGCACAGGCCGGTGGCTTGAGTAAGCCAATCTTCGAAACGCTGGTGAAGCGCGAAGTCATCAGTCTCGATAAGGTGAATGTCCTGCAGGTTTCTGAGCCGTATCCGCAGTATCCCTGGGCGATGCGCAGCGATCTGAAGCCAGAGTTGAAGGACGCGATCCGAAATGCATTCACCAGCCTGAAAGACAAAAAGGTTCTTAAGCCCTTTAAAGCGCAAGGCTTTGGCGCCATGACGGATGCGCATTACGACGTAATCCGAGATCTATCGAAGAAACTCAACCTAACTAAGTAGCCAGGTTGATAATTGTATCTGACACCCGCGAAGGCGTGAGGCCATGGTGAGCGATGTAGAGAGGGTTAAAGGCGATCCGCCGCAAAACGCGGACGAAATCCTTTTGATCGAACGCCGGGGTTGGCGCCGGAGCGGGATCCAGGTGGGACTAGTCTTCCTCGCAGTTTTGTTCTGCGCTTGGCTTACTGACTTGCTCGACGTGCAACGTATGTCGGATGGTATCCCGGCGATCGGTACCTTGCTGACAGAAATGTTTCCGCCCGATTTCACCGAGGTGGAAAGCTGGGTGCGCCCCATGATCGATACGATCGCGATGAGTATTGCCGGTACGGCGCTCTCGATCGTGCTGTCGTTGCCGTTGGGGGTACTTGCCGCGCGGAATACGACGCCAAATCCGACCGTCTATCGTATTGCACGCGGTGTTCTCAATATTTTCCGGTCCATACCCGAATTAATTATGGGGATCGTTTTTGTGGCCGCGGTTGGCTTCGGCGCCCTTCCCGGTGTTTTGGCGCTTGGCCTTCATTCCATCGGGATGGTGGGCAAGTTCTTTTCGGAAGCGATTGAGCATTCGCATGAGGCGCCGTTAGAGGCGGCACGCGCCGCAGGCGCCAATCAGATTCAGGTAATTACCCATGGCATATTGCCGCAAGTGATGCCGCAATTCGCCGATGTGGCGATGTATCGCTGGGAGTATAACTTTCGAGCGTCAACGGTAATGGGGATGGTCGGCGCTGGAGGCATTGGTCTTGAGCTCATGGCGAGCCTGCGCTTGATGCAATACAATGAATGCTTCGCAATTTTGCTTATCATCTTGGTGATGGTAACCATCGTGGACGCTTTAAGTGCCGTCCTACGAAAGCGTTTCAAATAAAAGTTTAGATCGCAGCCGAAAGTTGCCTTACGCAAAGGTGTGCTTCTTTTGATGGCAGTGTTAACGGTATTTTGTTAGGTCTTAGTGAATGAAATCCGATACTCCAGTTGTAAAAGATCTCGTGCTCATCGGCGGTGGACATAGCCATGTCGCCGTTATGAAGAATTTCGGCATGAAGCCGCTGGCGGGCGTGCGGGTGACGCTGATCACTCGGGATGTTCAAACGCCATATTCGGGCATGCTGCCGGGATATATCGCAGGTCATTACGAATTCGATGAAACACATATCGACCTCCGGCCGCTGGCGATGTTTGCGGGTGCGCGAATCTATCACGAAGAAGCCGTCGGCATCGACCATGTGAACAAGAAGGTGATTTGCCGGAACCGCCCACCGGTTGCGTTCGACATTCTTTCGGTAAATGTGGGCTCCACGCCCCATTTGGAGACGCCGGGTGCGGCGGAACATGTGACACCGGTCAAACCGATCAATAATTTTGTCGCCCGGTGGCAAGGTCTGTTCGACCGGGTTCGCGAACACGATGGTGAAATCCATATCGGCGGCGTTGGCGCGGGTGCAGGCGGCGTCGAGGTTTTACTGGCGATAGAACATCGGTTGCGCGGAGATTTCGCAGCAGCAGGACGGTCTTCCGATCATATTAATTTCCATTTGTTCACGGACGCGGATGATATTCTCGTATCCCACAATCCGTCGGTGCGCCGGCGGTTCAATCGTGTGCTGCGCGAGCGCGGTGTCGAGGTACATACGGGTCATAAGGTTATCGGTGTTTCGGATGGCGAGATCGAGTGTGAGAATGGTGCGAACTTCAAGCTCGATGAAATTCTTTGGGTGACACCGGCAGGGGCAGCGCCGTGGCTCGAGAACGATACAAAGCTGAAACTTGACGATAGAGGTTTTATTGCAGTCAAGGAGACGCTCGAGACCGAATCCCATCCGGATATCTTTGCGGCAGGAGATATTGCCTCGGTTGCGGCTCATCCGCGGCCGAAAGCTGGCGTGTTCGCCGTGCGGCAAGGGCCGCCTTTGGCAGAGAATTTGCGTCGTGCGCTGACGAGCCGCTCACTGAAGCCGTTCCGCCCGCAAAGCGATTTCCTCAGTCTCGTTTCCACCGGGGACAAATATGCGGTGGGGTCAAAATGGGGCCTAGCGCTTGAGGGAGAATGGGTCTGGAAGCTTAAGAACTGGATCGACTGGCGTTGGATGAGTAAGTACCAGGACTTGCCGGACATGGAAGAAGAGGCTGGGGTCGACATCGCCGCCGGTCTGGCCGATGCAGCGGCGATGAAGGAAATTTCCGCCATCGCCATGCGCTGCGGTGGGTGCGGGGCCAAGGTCGGCACTGACGTTCTCTCCCGTGCCTTGCAACAGCTGGAGCCGGTAAAGCGACCCGATATTTTGATTGGATTGAACGAGCCGGATGACGCTGCCGTCGTCGAAGTGCCACCGGGTAAGGTCATGGTGCATACGGTCGATTTCTTCCGCGCTTTCGTTGACGATCCATATATCTTCGGCCAGGTGGCCGCCAATCATGCGTTGGGCGATGTGTTTGCGATGGGGGCGGAACCGCAATCGGCGCTCGCCATCGCATCAGTTCCGTTCGGGCCCGAAGCCAAGGTCGAGGAAGCGCTCTTTCATATGATGTCGGGCGCGATGAATGTCCTGGCGGATGCGGGAGCGTCGCTTGTCGGTGGGCATACGAGCGAAGCATCGGAGTTGGCGTTGGGCTTTTCGATCAACGGCTTGGCCGACCGGGAGAAGATCCTGCGTAAGGGCGGCATGCGGCCGGGCGATAAACTAATTCTGACCAAGCCTATTGGCACGGGAACCTTATTCGCCGCGGATATGCGAGGCGACGCCAAGGGACGTTGGATTGACGATGCCTTAATGTCGATGGTGCAATCCAATCGAATTGGCTCGGAGATTCTTTTCGCCGGGGGGGCGACCGCCTGTACCGATGTGACCGGCTTCGGCCTTCTTGGCCATTTGGTCGAAATGGCGAAGCCGTCGGAAGTGGACGTTGAGCTGGAATTGCAAGCATTGCCGTTACTCGACGGGGCGTTGGATTGTGTGCGGAACGGGATATTCTCCTCCTTGCAGCCGCAAAACGTCCGATTACGCCGCGCCATTCGAGGCGACGCAAATGGTGGCCGTGAGTCGGAAATACTGCCGTTGATTTTCGATCCGCAAACCGCAGGCGGACTTTTGGCCACGGTGCCGGAAGCGGAAGCGGGAAATTGCGTCGAGACGCTGCGAAAGGCCGGTTATCCGACGGCGACCATCGTCGGCAGTATCTTACCGCAAAGCGATCACCTGGAGCCGATCACGCTGGTTGGTTGAGCTCGCTCAAGACGCGTTTCCATTCGTCCAGCTCGCGCTTCTCCGTAAACATCGGTTTCAGCGCACGGATCTGCGCAGCCAGCCGCTTTAAAAACTTCGGCTCGTCTTCCAATCGCATCAATAATGCCCGCAGGGCATTCTCGTCTTCAACGGGGTAATACCCTTCGTAATCGGTACCAAGCAGGCCGACATTCCCGTCGATCTTCGAGGCGATGACCGGCAGTCCCGCCATGATCGCCTCCGAGACGACATTGGCGCCGCCTTCCATGCGGGATGAGATAACCATCGCGCGGGCGCGGGCCATGCGTTGGCGAACTCTCCAGTGGGGTATCTCACCAAGCCATTGATAGCGCGTGTTCTCCCGCATTTCTTTTTCTGCGGACTTAGCGAAGGAGGGGTCGATGGCTTTCCCCATATGCACAATCTGGGTTTTATAGCGTGTGTCGAGGCCCCGCACGGCCATTGCCGCGCGAAAGGGGTCTTTCTCGTCGCGGAGGTGGCCCGCGACCATGATTTCAAATTCACGCGCTAACGGCGTTTGGCGTTTCAACGGCGCGGCAGATTGGCGGATGACGTGCAATTTCGAGCGCTGCGATTTTGGAATCGAATGTCCCACCAGATCGTGCAGGCAGACCAGCAAATCAGCGAGTTCCATTGAGCGCAGAGTTTCCTCTGGGTTACTTTCTTGGAATCGGTATATATCCGTCCCCGCAAGGCAGAGGATCAGCGGCCCTGCGGGAAATACTTCATGGTATTGCTCGATTGCCCCGGCACTCCGCCAGGCATGGATGGCCAGCATTGCGTCGCTCGGCGCGCCGTCGTATTCGGTAAGGGTCCGAGGTTTATGGCCAAGTTTTTTAAGAACTGTTGACCAACGGTTCGCGGTCGCGCGGTTACCGGAGAGGTCACCCTTTTTGGCCGGTGTGATAATGGTGATTTTCATGAAAATGCGATTGAATTGGATACGATGAGCGAAAGACTGACTAAAGACACCCTAGTCGCCAATCTAATGGACGCAAGGGCCCGGACTATTGAATTGGTGCACGGCCTCGACGACGACCAATTGATGGGCCCGCGTCTCGATATCGTCAATCCGCTGTTGTGGGAGATCGGGCATCTTGCGTGGTTCCATGAGTATTTCGTCCTGCGGCGGATCGACGGCAAAGACCCGATCTTGCCGCAGACGGACAAACTCTACAATTCGATGAAGGTTCATCATGACACAAGGTGGGATATAGAGCTGCAGGACCTGCATGGGACCTTCCAGTACATGCGGGCGGTCGAGGACGCGATGATCGAACGGCTGGGCGACGGTGAGGCGAGTGAAGAGGAAACGTACCTCTATCAACTGACAACCTTTCACGAAGATATGCATGACGAGGCGTTTACCTATACGCGTCAGACGCTTGGATACCCGGCGCCTGAATTCCGCGTGGCACGTGATCAATCCGCGCCAACGATGGGCGCGCATCCGGGTGATGCGGAGGTGGCGGGCGGCACCATTACGTTGGGATCTAAGCAGGATGGCGTTTTCATCTTTGATAACGAGAAATGGGCGCATGAGGTGGCGGTCGAACCGTTCCAGATCGCAAAAGCGCCGGTGACTAATTCGGAATTCTTGGCATTTGTCGATGACGGGGGCTACCGGGACGAACGCTTCTGGGACAGCAAGGGCTGGGAGTGGCGCGAATTGGAGAATGCGGAATGTCCCGTTTACTGGCGCCGGGGAGAGGACGGTGGATGTTGGACACGTGCGTTCGATACGGATGTTCCCTTGCCGCCAAATCAACCGGTGAGCCATGTCAATTGGCATGAAGCAACGGCGTGGTGTCGCTGGGCGGGTCGTCGCCTTCCGAGCGAAATCGAGTGGGAAACGGCTGCCTCATATGGACCCGAGGCAGGTGAGCTTTTATTCGAAGCGCCGAAATCGAGGTTTCCGTGGGGCAAGGCTATCGGTTTTAGCACTCCTGCTAACCTGGATGGCAGACATACGGGATTGGTCGATGTCGCCGCCTATCCGGATGGGGACAGTGCCTTCGGATGTCGCCAGATGATCGGCAATGTTTGGGAATGGACGGCGAGCGACTTCGTCCCGTTTCCCGGGTTCTCTGTCGATCCATACGAAGATTATTCAAAACCATGGTTCGGCACTCGAAAGGTACTGCGTGGCGGAGCCTGGGCGACGCGGGGGCGGATGATCTCTAACACCTATCGGAATTTCTTCACGCCAGACCGCCGGGACACCATTTGCGGCTTCCGAACATGTGCGATTTGACGGCAAAAGGGGCAGCCCGTTATGTTACCATTCCTGTCGCAACCGTGTCCCCCAAATGTCTGAATCAGCTCTAGCGTCCTTTAGCGATCTTTCACCTGCGGAAGATGATTTCCTCGGCGATGTGGTCGCGGGATTGTCCACAACGCGCAAAACTCTGCCATGCAAATTTTTCTACGATGAGGTGGGCTCGCGGATATTTGACCAGATTTGCGTATTGCCAGAATACTACCCGACCAGGACCGAAACCGCGCTGATGCGGGCGAAAGCTGCTGAAATGTCGGCCGCGATCGGACCCAAGGCACAGGTTCTTGAATACGGCTGCGGCTCTATCGAAAAGGTTCGTGTCTTGCTAGATGCCATGGACAATCCGGCATCTTACATCGCAGTGGATATTTCACGCGAACATCTGCGCATGGCAGCGGAAACGCTGGCGCGAGACTATCCGTTTATCCAGGTTCACGCTATTTGCACGGATTTCTTGCAGCCGTTTGACGTTCCGGCGAGCCAACCGGACCAACGCCGGGTGGCGTTCTTTCCGGGCTCGACTATCGGGAATTTCGAGCCGTCGGCCGCTAGGGAATTTCTGTTGCGGATTGCTGCTCATGTGGGCCCAGGTGGGGGGCTATTGATTGGTGCAGATCGTAAGAAGGAAGAAACCATCCTTCACGCCGCCTATAACGACGGTGCGGGTGTTACGGCGGCGTTCAACTTAAACCTTCTGACCCGAATTAATGCGGAACTTGGTGGCAATTTCGATGTTGATGGGTTTCGCCACGAGGCACTCTACAATGCTGTCGATGGACGGATTGAGATGCATTTAGTGAGCGTACGGGATCAAACAATGCAAGTTGGTGGTCATCAATTCTCGTTCGCCGAAGGTGAGACGATCCACACCGAAAATTCGCACAAATACGAAATCGAAGAATTCCAGGCACTCGCGGGCGAAGCGGGATTTGTCTCTAAAGCCGTGTGGTCGGATGCCCAGGATTTGTTCAGCATTTACTACGTGGAATTGCCAAGCACTTAATCGGCGAGGAAGCCCTTCACCAGCCCCACGAATTCGTCCAACCTGTCGTGATGCACCCAGTGCCCGGCGCCTTCGACATTGGCGATTTCGGCATTCTGGAAATGCTTAGCGCGGCCATCTTCGGTCGGATCACTGGCCCAGCTTTCCGTGCCGCGGACCAATAAGGTCGGACAGGTAATCCGCTCCCAGAGTTTTTGTCGCTCAGATTCTGGGAAACCGAAAGGAGAGCGGATGCGGGTATAATTGTCGTATTTCCAGCTATAGGTTCCGTCCTCGTTTTGGTTGACGCCGTGGACGGTCAAATGCCGGGCCTGATCGGGAGTTAAATGAGGGTTGGCCGCTTGCATACGCTGGAAAGCTTCTTCGACAGTGGGGTAGCGACGGGGAACGCGGCCGGAAATGCCGCGCGTGAAGTTGATCCATTCGGTTACCCGGTCCGCCGGTGCTTTACTCTCGCGCTCTTTTACGTCGTCCGGCGGCCAACCGAGACCTTCGATGGCGACGAGCTTTCGGACTGTCTCCGGATAGATCGCGGTGTATTGCAAGCTGATTGAGCCTCCAAGTGAGTGTCCGATGATGGTGATCGGTTGGTGCTTGGTTTGATGGAGAAGTTGCGCGATGTCGTAGACATAATCGGAGAGGCCGTAACTACCGCCGATCATCCATTGAGAATCGCCATGGCCGCGCAAATCTGGCGCAATGATATGCCAGTCCTCGCGGAGCGTCTCCGCAACCCAGTCCCAATTACGGCAATGGTCTCGCCCCCCATGGACCAACAATAACGGTGGCGCATCCTGGTTGCCCCAATCCACGTAATGCAGTCGCAGCCTCTGCGAAAAATAGGAATGGGATGTCGGTCCTGGGATGTCGATGGTCATGCGGACTCCTGGCGCGCGCGGTAGATCAAAATCAATCGGGGGCCCGCTATATGAAGGGCCATCGGTATGTAGTGATTTATCTGCGCCCTGCCAAGACACCTGTGGTGCTTAATCGCGCGATGTGTAGAGCGTGATCAATTTCACCGCATCTCCCGGCTCTACGCGCCCGATCGGGCCTGAACTGTAGGTCGCTGAGACGACGCTGCCGTCTTTTCGGAGAATGAATTCGGACGGTTGGATGATTTCTCGCCCTTCATCCCACCATGCGCCGAACGATTCGCCTTGTTCCCGCGTCATGTCGACAGCCACAGGATAACTGAGGTCGGCTTGGAGTTCCGGTAACTTGTCGGCTCCGTCGACACTGCCCGCTAGTACGACCCTCGCGCCCGTGGCCGCGAGCGCTTCTTTCTGTGCTTCATAGCCGGCTAACTGCCGGCGACAGTAGGGTCACCAGTGCCCTCGATAGAAAAGGACGATGTTGTAATTCGCCTCAAGATTGCTTTTCAAGTCGAAGGATCCGCCACCGGCAACATTGACCGTCAGGTCTGGGAAGATATCGCCCGCGTAAAGTTTTTTACCCATTAATGCCTCGTTTGATTTTGCCTCACCCATGCGGGCAAGGATATGAAGTGTGAAATAATGCGAAGTCCGGCGCTCTGCAATGAAACTTTATGTGAGCGCCTTCCGCACTGTTTGGGCAAGAAGCTCGACAATACTTGCGTGAACGTCGGGATGCATGCCGTCGGCAGTCGCATCCAACATACCAGACATGCCGTCCACAAGCCCGGCAGAGGGGGAGAAATTGAGTAGCCTGCGCTCAGCTTCGGGCGTGTGTGCAAGTGCCGGGTTGTTCCGCAGGATCGCAAGCGCTGCGGCGATGGCATAGCAACCCCAATTGGAGACACCGGACGGCAAGAGCACATCCGTCGCCATTTCCGCGCAGAGCACTTCCCCATGGGGGATATGTTCCGCTACGGCGGCTTTGACCGCACCCATGCCGATTTCGTTACCGCCGTCACCGATCCCAATTGTCGGAATGCCTTGATCTTGTGCGTATTCGACGATGTAATCAAGTTTTTCGCGCCCGGCGCTATAGTCCTGGCCGAGTGCGTTGCGATAGGTGCCGTCGGCGGAAAGCCCGGCACGCTCGCAAGCGATGACTGCTTTCGGTGAATATGTGCTCAAAAGCGCTTTCGCGGCGGCGCGAGCAGCATCGTCTTCAATGGCGCCATTCTCCATGACTGCGACGCCGGTAAAGCGGGGCAACGAGGTGGCGGTGCGGGCTTGTTCGTGCGAGACGACATTCAGGCCCGCGAACTCCACCATACGGGCGACACGTTCGCGAATGGAAGCGTCGACGATAATAACCGGAATGGCGTTGAAGCCTTTGTTGAGCGCGCGCGCGAGGACGGCGGCGCCGATGGGACCGTCATTCTCCGCGATATCGGGCGATACACCTGCGCGTGTCAGTGATCCTGTGACAATGAAAACGCTATCGCCCGCCTCCAAACCGTTTAGATACTTCGCCGCCGTATAAGCAAGTGGACCGTCTACCAAGGCCCGAGCTGGTTCGAACAGGCCAGAGACACCTCTGCCGCCGACATCCAGGCAAACGATGCGGTCGATCAAATCAAATTGCGCACTGTGGTCGGTCATAGGTCAGTATCCTCGGTCAAGATCGGCGATGCCGTAAACTTGCTCGCCCCTGCGATATCGCTTGATATTGGCGGCAATCGAATGCGCGCAGGACTGGGGCACGATTTCGCCGGCGATATGGGGCGTCATGATGACGTTGGGGTGGTCCCAATAAGGGTGGTCTGTTGGCAGGGGTTCTTCATTGAAAACATCGAGAAACGCGCCCGCGATGTGTCCGGATTTAAGGGCAACAAGCAGGTCTTCATCTACGACATGGCCACCTCGTCCAATATTCGTGATGTAGGCTCCTTGCGGTAGCGCCGCTAATATCCGCTTGTTGATAATACCTTTGGTCTCCGCCGTCAGGGGCAACACGCTGACGATCTGGTGGCATTGCGGCAACATCTCGAGCAGGCCGCTCTCGCCTGTATGGCAGGTGACGCCATTCAAGGATTTCTTGGTTCGGCTCCAGCCATGCACCTGAAAGCCAAGCGCTAAGAGTTTCCGGGCGACATCGGCACCAATGGCGCCGATACCAAGCACGCCGATATGGGTCTCCGGTGTGTACCGCGGCCACCGTCGCCCCCACACCTTATTCCGTTGGTCGGTGTGAAACTCAGGCATGTATCGATGAAATCCGAGGACTGCGTATGCGGCGAATTCTGACATCATGGTCGATAGCGTGTTGTCGATAATCCTGACGATGGGAACATCGGGTGGTCGTTGCGGGTCCTGAAGGACATGGTCGAAGCCCGCGGCCATCGAGAAAATAAGCTTAAGGTTCGGCAATTCAGCCAACATACCGGGCTTCGGCTGCCAACAGAGCGCGAATTCAATATCGTCGGCATTGCCCAATTCCGGGTAAAGACGGACGTCTATATCCTTGGGCAGGGCCTTCTGTAATTCCTCCGACCACAATTCGGCGGGATCTTGTTCGGAATAATAGAGCAGGGCTGACAAAACCAAAGACCTCCATCGTCTGATTTACTTATCAGCGAGGCTAGTCTATTTGCCCAGAGTTCCAAGCGGCGAAGAAGAATTCGGCCGCATTGACTACAGGCGCGGCGTGACAGCCCGCACAGCTGAGGCTAAAAGCCTTTATGGCCATCGCTCCGGTTACCAATCCCTCGATATGGAAAGCAGCGCTTTGGATGATGGGGACACTTATGTCCTTCGTCTTCATGGCGATTGCAATTCGTGAATTGCATGCGGCGGGCATAAATACGTTCGAGATGCTCGCGATGCGGAGCATTATCGGCCTGACGATTGTCCTGCTTGTGGCCTGGAAGTTCGGATGGCATCTCATTCAAACCCAACAGCTGAAGCTGCAAATTGGCCGCAACATTGTTCATTTTGGCGGACAGTCGACATGGATGTATGGTCTTTCGCTGTTACCACTCGCGAAAGTCTTCGCCATCGAATTCACCATTCCGATCTGGGTTGCGATCCTGGCGGTTCTATTCTTGGGCGAACGAATGACTTTGGGCCGGCTGATCGCGATCAGCTTCGGTTTTGCCGGAATACTGCTTATTGCGCCGCCGGGGCCGGACATCCTGCATAGCGGCGCGTTTGTGGTTCTCGCGGCGGCGTTCTTCTTCGGTTCGGCGATTACCTGTACGAAAAAGCTCGTGACTACCGATGCGCCGCTCGCAGTGCTGTTCTTCATGTGCCTAGTGCAATTGCCCATGGGTTTGATTCCAGCCTTGTTTGTCTGGGTTACGCCTCAGGGAATCGAGTGGATTTACCTGCTGATTGTCGGATTAACCGGATTGTCGGCGCATTATTGTGAGGCGCAAGCATTTCGTCATGCGGATGCGACGATTGTCATCCCCATACAATTCATGCGGCTTCCGTTGATCGCGGTTGTCGGTTTCTATCTTTACCAAGAAGCGCTCGAATGGACCGTGTTTGTGGGCGCGTTGCTGATCTTCGGCGGCAACTATTACAACATTCGCCAAGAGATGCGCCAGACGAAGAGTTAATCGCCGTCAGGACGTTGACTCTCGTCCTGTCCAATAAGTATTTTGAAACATGTCCGATCCACAGCTCCTCGAAGAATTCGAAAAGCTCCGTGTGCTCGTCGTTGACGACGAAGAGGAGATTCGTGAGCTAATCCAAGAGATATTGCGCGATCTCGGAATCGTGCGTGTGCACCTGGCAGAGAACGGCGAGATGGCTTGGCAGCGGTTGAGCCGGAGCGAACTCGACTATGATCTGGTGATCAGCGATTGGCTGATGCCAAGGATGGATGGGCTCGAGTTGTTGCAGAAAATGCGGCAATTCGGTTCGGAAACCTTGTTCATGATGCTCACGGTCAAAGTCACTGGTGAGGCTGTCGCGGCCGCGGTGGAAAGTGGCGTGACGCTTTATTTAGCCAAACCATTCACATACGGCGATTTCTCGAAGAAAGTCTCGGCATTAGCCAAGCAAATCATCGACAGCAAGGCAGACGCCTGACCCCTAAAGTATCAACGGGTCGTGCGCTAGTCGATCCACGAGGACGGAATAAGCTTCGTAGTTCGGTAAATTCTCTTGCGCTGATAGTACGGCCTGCAACTTTATAGTCTGAGTGATATCGCGCGCCTGGTCGTAGGCTTCCGTGGTCGCTGTTGCCGCTAACAGATCGGCGAAAATCTCCGGCGTTAAAATTTTATTCTCGGCGGAGAGGTCATAAACCACCCGGGGCTCCCGAATAGCGCGCGCTGTAATATCCAAAATGGCGTTGTGGAAAACGTTATCGTGCGCGGCTCTCGGAACCGCGCCATATCGAGTCAGATGATACAGGGCCGATGCCAATCGTGGTCGCTGTATCTGAATGTTACCAGGCAGGTAAACTGCCGTCTCGGCCCTTACACGCCAGGCATTGAGTGGCGGTGTGAACAACGACTGCACGATGTCACGTGTGGGCTCTTTGGCCGACCGTCCGTGCCTTGCAAAGATGTTTAAAAATTCCCGGATTGTGGGGTGGTGCATGAAGGCAAGGTCTTTTGGAGTGGTCTCGATCTCTGCCCAGCCGGCAAATGCCTCAACGCATTCTTCAAGGTTTGGGAATGCTCTACCATTAAATTCAATAAAACCGAGGCGCGCGGTTATATCCGATTTCGGTATACCGCTTTCGGCCAAGAATGAATGCAAGTGCGGATGGTATCGGGTTGCCACGTCGCTGTTTTCAGGACCGCTGATCTGGATCAATAAACCATCCCGAATTTCAATATTCGCATGGGGCTGGTTCGATGCGTCACGGAACGAATAGATCTCTGAGGCGGCGAAACGATCAAGATCGTTGAGGCAATTTCGCATCAGAGCGGATTCGCGCAAATACTCAGCGATATTCGTCAGCAAGACGATCCGGCACCCGTCGGCAAAGGAGAATGTGGAATTTGGCGAGTCGTTGGGGATCTTCACTTCTCGCCTCCTTACGCTTGAGCGGTTCCCCAAGAGGTCTAGAATGGATCATCATCGATATCAATCGATGAATTGTGCGTGTCCGTCTTATCTCTGTTAGACGCGTGATCGATCCAGTATCAAGGAAACATCCGATGACGAATAATATCCAGCTCGATCTCCAACGTCGCCGCGCTTTCGCGGAGGGCGAGACTTTCGGGGATGTGGGTGCCTATGAACGGCTCGACGGGCAGGCTCATTTCACCGTTGACCCGATGGCTTCCGGACAGTTGGACGTCGTCGATCTGGATAAGGCTGCCCTCAATGGCGACGGTCTGGTAACGTTCTCCGCCGATATATCGATCATCAAGCCCGTCGAGATGGTAAACGCCAACGGTCGGCTATTTTTCGATTATGGCAATCGCGGAAATATGCGGGCGATCCAATTTTTCAACGATGCTCCGGCATCGAACGACCCGATTTCGACCGTTCATGCGGGTAACGGCTATTTGATGAGGCGGGGCTATGTGGTGGCGAATTGCGCCTGGCAGGGCGACCTGTGGCCGGGTGACGGGCGAATGACGATGGATTTGCCCGTCGCGACCGAGAATGGAGCTTCGATTACCGGGTTGGTGCGCAGTGAGTTCATCGTGACAGTGCCAGGACAGGCATGCATGCCGCTGAGTGGCCGGGCGTCGACACGCAGTCATCCAACAGTCTCCCTCGATACCAGTACGGCGCGCCTCACGCGGCGGCGCTATCCAGAAGATGAGCGAGAGGGTATTTCTGGCGACCGTTGGGCGTTTGCCCGAATTGAAGGCGGGGTAGGGCTCGACAATCAGGGCGCTGAGACGGCCATTGTGCCATCGGACGTTCATGTTCTGCTGCCGGAAGGTTTTGAGACCGGGTGGATTTACGAGATCGTCTATACCGGGAAGGACCCGCTGGTCATGGGATTAGGCCATGTCGCTGTGCGGGACTTTGTCAGTTTCTTGAAGAATGATAGCGCCGATTCTACCGGACAGGTGAACCCGCTCGGCGATACCATAAAGAAAGCCTACGCCTGGGGCCGCTCCCAGACTGGGCGCTGCATTCGCGACATGATCCACCAAGGTTTCAATGCAGATGTTGAAGGCCGGCGGGTCTTTGATGGAGTTCTGCCGCATGTCTCTGGCGGCGGCCTGATGTGGTTGAACCATCGCTTTGCCTGCGGTGTGAGCGCCGCCGGTCAGCAATATGAAGATCACGAGAATATGGCGGACCGTTTCCCGTTCTCTTATGCGGAGACGACGGATCACATAACGGGCACGACGGATGCTATTTTAAAGCGTCCTGAGACCGATCCCTTGGTGCTCCACACCCAGACAGGGACCGAATATTGGCAACGTCACGGATCCTTGGTTCATACGGATACGGAAGGCAACGACTTGGAGCAGCCGGATACGGTGCGGGTCTTCCTGTGGTCAAGCTCTCAACATTTCGCCGATCCGAACCAGAAACAGCCGTCTCGCGGGATTTGTCAGAACAACAACAATATCGTGAAAACCTCGATGTTCTTCCGCGGCATGTTGAATGCGATGGATGCATGGGCGACCGACGGCACACTGCCGCCGGAAAGCCGCATCCCACGCCGCGCTGACGGCACCTTGGTGACGGCGGAAGAATGGCACAAACAATTCCCAAATGTGCCCGGTCTCTCGAAACCGAGCGGTCCGAACGGCCTGCCGGCGTATGATTTCGGACCCGATGCCGCGAAAGGATTCTTGACGAAACAGCCACCGGATATCGGCAATGGGGCCTATACCGTTTTGATACCTGCTGTCGACACGGACGGAAACGACATCGCGGGTGTGCGGGCGCCAATGGTGGAAGCACCGCTGGGTACCTACACCGGATGGAACCTGCGCGCGCGCGGGCAGGGAGAGGGGTATATGCACGAATTCACTGGTAGCTATCTGCCGCTTCCCGAAACCGAATCCGTCCGACGCTCCACAGGTGATTCGCGCCGCTCTATTGTTGACCGTTACGGCGATACGGAGGGTTATGTCCGGGCCGTGGTATCAGCAGCCAAGCGTCTCGTAGAGGACGGATTAATGTTGGAAGAAGATGTCGAACGAATTTCAGCGGCGGCGGCGGACTGGGGCCGGCCTTTGCATGATGTAAGGCTCTGATTGCCTGCGGCGATCCGCCGTCTGGGCTCTTGGGAGTTCCGGTTGAAATAACTAATGTTCACGGCAGAATGGCGCATCCCTATTGTTGCGCGTTTCAATCTGCTGATAAGTCCAATGAGTCGCCGTAGAACGAAAGTCCTCACTGATCTTGGTTACGGAAAGCATAGACGATCTCTTCGCGCGGTACGGGCCAGCCTACCGTTGGTTGGCGACCGTCACCTGCATGGTTGGCGCCATGACAGTGGTGCTGTCAATGACGACGGTCAACGTCGCCTTTCCGGACATTATGGGGGCTTTCAGTATAGGCCGGGACAAGGCGCAGCTTTTGTCCTCCGGGTACTTCGCGGCGATGACCGCGGGGATGGTGACTGCCTCCTGGTTTATTTCCTTTATCGGCGAACGTCTCACCTATGCGGTGATGATGTTGGTTTTTATCGCTGGATCGATGATGAGCGGTGTCGCGGAAAGCGAACTTGCGTTGAACTTTGGGCGTTTGATGCAGGGCATGGCTGCGGGTGTTATCCAGCCGTTGACCATGGCCGTCACGTTCAAGGTATTCCCGCCGTCGCAGCGCGGTACGGCTATGGGTCTCTATTCCATGGGGATCGTGCTGGCGCCGGCAATTGGTCCGACCTTGGGTGGGATTGCCATTGAGCTGTTCGATTGGCGTTACGTATTTTTCCTGACTCTGCCGACGTCTGCTCTCGCGGTGGTACTTGGTTTCTTGTTCATGCCGTCGAAGAAGTTCGACCGGAAAATTCCGGAGTTCGATTTCATCGGCTTTGTTTTGCTGTGTTCCGCTTTGTTTAATCTGATGCTGGCGTTGTCAGGTGGGCAACGGGAAGGGTGGAGTTCCGACTACATCACGATTCTATTCTGCGCTGGCGGCGCATCCGCGATTGCTTTCATAATCTGGGAACATTTCGCACCCAATCCCTTGATGAATATGCATGTGTTCCGATATTCGCGATTTTCCTCAGCGGCAGTCGTCGCCTTTTTCAGTGGCTGTATCTTTTTGACATCGACTTTCCTGATTCCAATTTTTGTGCAGGAAGTTCAGGGGTACACGCCTCTGCGGGCCGGCTATCTGCTGATGCCGGGTGGACTTTCCCTGTTGCTGTTCTTCCCAATTGCCGGCCGCATTTCCGATCATTTGCCACCCCATATCATTATCGGTGCTGGCTTACTGTCCTATTGTGTGGCTTTCTCTCTCTTGAGCACTGCCGATGTGAACACGCCGTTTTGGACTTTTGTCTTCTGGACGCTTTTTATTCGCATGGGGCTTGCATGCACGTTGCCTGTCGTCAACGCGACGGCACTGAAGGCAGTGCCGGGCGAGATGGTCAATCAAGCGTCCGGCACGATCAATCTGATACGACAATTGGGTGCGGCTTTCGGCATGAACTGCGTGATAGCCTTCATGGAAACCCGCATACCGTTCCATGGCGATGCTTTTTCCGCGATGCAACCGAAAGCAAACTCAGCGAGCTCGGAAATGCTGGAAACCATGCGACGGCTATTGTCGGAAGCCGGCGTTGCTGCCTCGGACCGGGGTGCCGGCGCGTTGCATTATTTTGGCGAAATTTTATATGCCCAAGCGAGCACTCTTGGCTATCAGGATGCCTTTTTTACACTCGGGTTGATCGCGCTCGCCGGTCTCGGCCCGGTTTGGATACTGGCCCGGTTCCGAGAGCCGCCGAGTTAATAATGAAATTGATTACCGGAAAGGCATGAAGGCGATGTTTGACCCATTTGAGAGTGCGACCTCTCTGGCGAGAAAAATACGAACTGGCGACCTTTCCGCGCGACAAGCAGTTGACGCCGCGATTGCAAGGGTTGAAGCGATTGATCCGTCGATCAACGCAGTGGTCGTGCGAGATTTCGAAGCGGCTCGTGAGGCGGCCGATGAAGCGGATCGAATCCGTGGGAACGGCGAGTTCATGGGACCTCTTCATGGTGTGCCAATGACGATCAAGGAGGCGTTCGATATCGCCGGTTTGCCCACGACGTGGGGCGTTCCAAATTTTCGCAACAATGTGGCGACGCGTGATTCGCTCATAGCAGAAAAACTGAAAGCGGCAGGCGCTATTATCCTTGGTAAAACGAACGTACCGCCGATGTTAAGCGACTGGCAGACCTTCAATGATATTTATGGCACGACCAATAACCCGTGGGATGCGACACGCAGCCCAGGCGGCTCCTCCGGTGGTGCGGCGGCGGCTTTGGCGGTAGGTATGACGCCGCTCGAGGTCGGCAGTGATATTGGGGCGTCGATCCGCAGCCCGTCCCATTTCTGTGGCGTATACGGCCACAAACCGTCATTCGGCGTGGTGCCGACCGACGGGCACACCGTTCCTGGTTTGGATGTTGAACTCGATTTGCTGGTCGCCGGACCGATGGCGCGAACAGCGGCCGATTTGCGTTTGGGAATGGAGCTATTAGCCGGGCCTAGCCGTGAAGAGTCGGCGGCCTGGAATTTGAAGCTGCCCATAGAGGAGCGCGATGAATTGAGCGATTTTCGGGTCGCCGTATGTCTCGACGAAAGTGTTTGTCGTGTCGACGAACAGGTAAAAGCAGGGGTGCATCGCGTAGCCGATTATTGTGCGTCGCAAGGTGCCACGGTTTCACACACTGCCCGCCCCGAGTTCGACTTCGCGCACGCACAAGACCGGTATTTGACAATTCTGCGGGGTGCGACTGGTGCGCTTATGAATGAAGAAGAATTTGCGTCGGCGCGGGAAATCGCCGACAGGCTTGCAACGGATGATCAGAGTTACTGGGCCTATCTAAATCGTGCTGCGGTACAGGATCATCGTCATTTCTTTGCCGCCGAACAGGATCGCCGCCGAATTCGTGATGCCTGGGCCGTTTTCTTTCGGGATTGGGATATTTTTCTGTGCCCTATAGCGGCCAGCACTGCTATCCGGCACGATCAAGATCGCCCCCGCCACGAGCGGACAATAGCCGTCAACGGACGCCAGGAAAGTTATAACGATCAATTGTTTTGGGCAGGGATGGCGACACTACCATACTTGCCCTCAACGGTCCTTCCGGCGGGCCCGGCGGACAATGGCCTGCCGGTTGGTGTGCAAGCCATTGGTCCCTACCTCCAGGATTTGCGCACGATACGTTTTGCCGAGCTATTGGAACATGGATTTTGCGGATTTTCGGCGCCACCAGGGTATTAGGGCAAACATGCCAACACGCAGGCCGCCGCGAAGACGAGCTGTATGAGGGCGAACAGCACCGCACGTTTGACGAATTCGCCGATAGGCTCGAGCACCAGGGCGTGCTCCATCATGTTGATGACGATAAACAGGCAGCCGAAAAACGCAAGCAGGCCACAATCGTTGGCTTGGTAAAAACGATCCGCCGTCGCCTTTTAGCAGCTCAGCATGATGGCAGCGAGGGCGAGATAGCCGAGGCCAAGTTGGCGAATATAGGGTGTGATGGATGGCGTGGCCATCTCTAGGATGAACAGGCCAGTCATGATAGTGCCAAACCAGAGGAGTTTTTGTGATCCAAGACTGTCGTTCTCGTCGAACCCGGCGACCTTGTCTTGTGCGTCAGCTTTCTCGCTCTCGGTCGCCAATCGTTCAATGCCGAAGATTTTGCCGCCCATCCAAATTGTGATGGTTGTCGCCAAAATCACCTAAGGGCTCGCCTTCAGGAAAAATTTAACGGAACTGATGACCGCTGCATTTCCGACGATAATGTTCGGAACAGAGGAGATCAGCGTTAGCAGACCGCCAACATTTGTGAGCAATCCTTCGATTAGGAGAAACCCCAATAGTTTGTTCGTTCGCCCACGCTTCTCTAGCGATACACCCGAGAGCGTTCAAACAATGATCATTGCCGTCACATTGTTCGGGACGACTGAGAAGACGATTGTCTTCAACCCGTAAAAGATCAGTAGTATCAATGGATCACCGCGCGACGCCCTCGTCCGCTTGATGGCAATCCAGGTAAAGAGACCCAATTTACTGGTGACGTCGACGAAGATCGAAGAGCCCAGGATAATTGTGATGACTTCCCAATCGACACCTGGAATATAGATCGGCAGGTTAACCGTATGTCCCATAATTGTGACCGGATCGCGATGGACCAGACCGAAGGGGGAAGCGAGAAAAAGTGCTAATACAGCTGCATTTCAGGCAATGATAGATTTTTTCGCGTGCAGTTTTTCCATAAGTGCCAGGCACAAAACCATGGCAACGAGCAAAGCAACTAAAGGAAGAGTAATGAAGCCGGAGACATGATGCATGATGATCTTAGAGCATCAGGAGTGGGATTTTGCGGAGTTCGACCGCGAGGGGAAAGGCGAGACCCGCATGGCTAGTTGATCTTCATCCTTGGTGCGCATGAGGAGTAAGTCGACCTCATGCTCGTCAATCAAACTGCTGTATTCATCGAACCGGTGTCCCATATCCACAATTTCTTCGATTTTGATGGCTGCCTCGGCGGCTTCGGTCGCTGCCCGGCAAGATTTCAAGTAGTCATGGGACTCCTTCAACAATCGGCTTTCAAGGCCTTCCCCGGCGGTCTCTGTATCAATTTGCGTTAGCTTCGAGATCCCTGTCATATAGCGCTCGAACCGGGCTTCCGCTTCGATGTGGCCGCACCCGGTGCCAAGTCGATGATCTCCAACGTTTTGTCGATCCGAACGGGCTTATAGACGAATACTTCCTTCGAGGCGGCGCAGAAGGTAGTTTTGAACTGATCGAGCCTGGTTATTTGGGTGTATCACCCTCCATCGTGACGCGATGCATCACCCGGCGCTGACCATGATAGTCGTTCAGCGGATAGTGCAGAGCGCACCGGTTATCCCAGATGGCGATGGAGCCGGGCGCCCATTGGAAACGGCAGGTGAACTCTGGCCGAATTTGGTGCTCGAAGAGGTATTCCAGAATCGGGGCACTTTCTTCCGGTGTTGCTCCTTCGAAGCAGACCGTATGGCCACGGTTGACATAGAGTGCTTGGCGGCCTGTTTCGGGATGAGTGCGAAGGGCCGGATGGGTAGATTCTGTTTGGACGTCGGAGGCATCTTTGGGATTTTCGTCGACACTTTTCTGTCGGCCAGCCGCCGCGTCGCCCTTTCGCGACGAATTCACGGCTTTGCGCCCGTCTAGCATGGCTTTCATGGGATCAGAAAGAGTTTCGTAGGCAAGATATAAATTAGCGAACATCGTATCGCCGCCGTTTTTGGGAACTTCCTTAGCATAGAGGACGGACCCCATCGGCGGTTTCGCCAGATAGGCGGTGTCTGTGTGCCAGACACCGCCGAAGTTTAATTCATCCTCGGGCTCTTTTCGGACCTCTATGACTGCGGGGTGATCAGGTAGGCCTTTGAGGAACGGGTAATATCCGATCGGTGCGAAGCGGGCGGAAAAGGCGACTTGTTGGTCCGGCGTGATGGTCTGGTCCCGAAAGAAGATGACAAGGTTTTCCATAAACGCATGGTGGATTTCGGCGAATATTTCCTCGTCTAGTCGTGCTAGATCGACGCCGTGAATTTCCGCCCCAAGGGCGCCGGAAATCGGTTTTACTTGGATATGTTTGTAGTCCATTCACGCACCTATTTGGTTTTGTCGTTTTTCGCAATCACGGCGAAGGTCGTGTTAAGTATGTTGTCAGAGCGGATGACAAACCGGTTGTTGGTTTCGGTTCGGGACGCGAGAAACTGCCTTGCGTCGGCGCTATTGGATCTACGCGTGCCAAGGTTTCCGCGAGCTGCACCGCGCAGGTGACGCCATCGAGAAGTGGCACGGGTATCTCATCCCGGATTTCACGGGCGAGGCCCGCTGTTGGTCCGCCACCGAGTATGACTACTTCCGCGCGGTCCTCCGCAACAGCTTTCAGGCATTCCTCGCGCAGTGGTTCCCTTAGGTCTCGCGCGACATTCGAGATGTCACGAACCGGGCTTTGGACAACACGCAATCCGACAAGTCGGTCAGCCAATCCAGCGGCCTCCGCCGGCTCGCCATACCAATCGCGAAGACGCGGTGTCAGACAAACGATAACGATCCGGTGGCCTAATGTATAGGCCGTATGCAGTGCCGCCTCGGACAAGCCGACGACGGGAATGTTGAGCATTTCCTTTGCGGCCGCGAGTCCTGGATCACCGAAGGCGGAGATAATCGCCGCATCATGGCCTTGTGCTCGTTCCGCTAACACGTCGAGAAGTGCGTGGGAAGCGATAGCGGCTTCGACTCTCGTTTCGATATGTTGCGTGCCGAAAGCGGCAGTTACGGCCTCGATTTTAACACCCGGCGACGCGCTGCGTCGCGCTTCGGCCGCCATCATCTCGGTAACGGCTTCAGTGATATTCGGATTAACGAGCAAAATTTTCATGAGCACGCCGCAGGTTTGTATACGGCGTCTACGATAGGTGGGAGTGGCCCTACCCTCAACGTTATAGTGTATGGGATTTCCGCGTGATTCTGGCTCTTTGAGACGCTGGAAAGTCCAATTTCCTGTGCGGCATCGGCCAATTTGGCGGCAAAACGGGAGTCGTTGTGAATGGCTCGGCTGTGTGGGGGGGGAGTTCGTCGGACATTCCCTCGACCGCATGCTGGTCAATAAGACGACCGGTGTTTCGGACATCGCGTCGACCCCACGTAACGCCTTCGCCAGTTCCAGTCCGCTAAGATTATCGAATTCCAACGACGTGATGACCAAGTTCGGCTTCAAAGACACATTCAATCTAAATGCGTCGAGCGGATGATCCGTCTAGGCCAATTCGAAGCCGTTGTTTGATAGATCGGTGGTAACCAGCTTACGTTGCACGCCCTTTGTCATGACGAGCAACGCATCAACGTTCTCTTCTGTTTTCGAGGATGTCTGCGCTGGTCCGCTGGACGGCAGAGACTCCAAAATGCCACTTAGCCGCTCCGCAGAAATCTCGTCTCCGTCCTCAAGAATATTCCGAATTTGATCAATATATTTTTGCACGTCCAACAGGTTCTCGCTCGTGAGTTGCTTGTTGGTTTCAATATAATATTCCAGCTGATGTGCAATGAGGCTGACCGAATCGAAACCGTACGTACCGGTGGACCCTTTCAAGCTGTGGATGTCGCGTTGAAATTCGATGTAATCCGCGCCGCGATCGTCTTCTTCGCCACGATAACGTTTGTCGATAATGCGGTCGATTTTATCGAGCTTTTCGGCGCTTGTATCGAGCAATTCTTGCTTCAGGCGTTCTAACGCATCTGGGATGTCAATTTCGGAGATATTTGAGGTCTATCGGGCTGTAAATGATTGAATTAAGAGGTTAGCATTGCAGGGTATTTCCCGAGTGATCGTTAACGTCCTATCCAAATTGCGGCGCGTTTTTCATTAAATGCGCGCCTCGCTTCCTTGCTGTCTTCGGATGCGAATGCACCGGACGTGGCTTCCAGAGCGCGCCGCGGCACATCTTTGAAATCCATGTTTTCCATCTCGTAGATCAAGTCTCTTGTAATTTTTAAGGCGA
>CAJWTF010000038.1 GCA_913046825.1 uncultured Rickettsiales bacterium
AGGATTCCCGCTCGCCGGTCTTCGGCGCCCGTTTGATAGCGAAGGCCTGGACTGATCCTGCCTTCAAGGAACGCTTGATCGCCGATGTTAACGGCGCAGCGGCCGAGATGGATATCGACGCCGGTGACATTCCAATTCGCGGTGTCGAGAACACAGACGACGTCCATAACGTGGTCGTCTGCACTCTGTGTTCTTGTTACCCGCGCTCGTTGATTGGCCTGCCGCCGGATTGGTACAAATCGCGAGCCTATCGCAGCCGCACCGTGCGCGAGCCCCGCAAGGTCTTGGCGGAGTTCGGCACCGTCATGCCGGACGATATCGACGTCCGCGTCCATGACAGCACGGCGGATTTACGGTTTCTCGTCATTCCGAAGCGCCCCGAAGGCTCCGAGTCGATGAGCGAGAAAGAGCTGACCGAATTGGTCACCCGCGATAGCATGATCGGCGTTTCCGTCGCGAAGAACCCGGCTTAGGGGATAGGAAAACGACGTATTGAAGCGAATCGGCATTCTGCTACTCGCCGTAGCCGCCATCAGCGGTTGCTACTTTCCGAGCGATTTTGAAGCGGATATTCAGATCGACCGGCAAGGGCGCTACCGTTTCACCTATGTCGGCAAGTTGACCGACTTGTCGATGGCGCAACGGATGGCGCGCGGCGATTTACAGGGTACGGCCGTCCTCGGTCGGGTCGAGATCGCCGAACGCGACCTGCGTCGCGACTCGGCTTTCAAGAAAATTAAATACGAGGAAAAAGCCCGGTTCGACGTCACCTATCAGCGCGACGGCTATATAATCGGCGAAAAATCGCTTGATTTCATTCGCCTCAACTCACGTTTTTTGACGTTAAAATACAATAAAAATACCGGAGAAATTACGATCATCGGCGGCAAGCCGAACAAAAATCATGCGGATGCCTTGGAGCAGGCTGGGCTGGAATTCAAGGGCGTCCTGCGCATTTGGACAAACGTGCAACCGAAGAAACACAATTCCAAGGATATCACGACCCGCGGCCAATTGACCGTCTATACCTGGGATATCAAGAACGTGCGCCAAAAGGTACCGATCTTCAAATTCGTGCCGCAGCCTCAGTAAATCTGTAAAGCGACAGGAATAACCTAATGGAAGCGGCCGCATATATGTCGCTCTTCGTCAGCGCGTTCGCGGCGGCGACGATTCTACCGTTGTCCTCGGAAGCGGTCCTGTCCGTACTCATCGCGGCAGAAGGTTTCGACATTTGGTTTCTGGTCGGTATTGCCAGCATCGCCAACACATTGGGTGCTGCCGTTAATTGGGTATTGGGACGGTACTGCCTGAGATGGCGGGACCATAGATGGTTTCCGGTCTCGGCATACGCGCTGGACCGGGCATCGGAATGGTTCACGCGGTGCGGACAAATTTCCTTGTTGTTCGCCTGGGTCCCGATCATCGGCGATCCGCTGGCCTTTGCGGCGGGAATATTACGGGTCTCGTTTTGGCGGTTTTTGCTGCTGGTCGCGATTGGCAAGACGCTGCGCTATGTGGCTGTCGCGCTACTGGCGGAACGTGGGCTCACATGAAAAAAGCCTGCGAAAAGCCGGCCTCTCTCGTCCCTATCGATCAATCGGATCAAGCAGCGTAAACGCCCGCCGCTTTCACGTTATCGTCGACATATTCCTCGAACTGTTTGAAGTTCGCTTCGAAGCGTTGCGTAAGGTCACGTGCCGTCGTGTCGTAGGCGTTTTTGTCACCCCAAGTCTCGCGCGGTTGCAGCACTTCGTTCGGCACGTCCGGACAGACTTGCGGCACGTTGAGGCCGAAGTTCGGATCCGCCGCCGTCGCCACTTCCGCCAACCGGCCGTCGAGGGCCGCGCGGACCATGGCCCGTGTGTAGTCGATCTGCATCCGCTTGCCGGTGCCATAGGCACCGCCCGACCAACCGGTGTTTACCAGCCAACATTTGGCGCCGGTCTTGGCAATCCGCTCACCGAGCATCTTTGCGTAGACCGACGGATGGCGCGGCATGAAGGGTGCGCCGAAGCACGTCGAGAAGGTCGCTTGCGGCTCGGTCAGGCCTCGCTCGGTGCCCCCGACGCGTGCAGTATATCCCGACAGGAAGTGATACATCGCTTGATCAGCCGACAAGCGGCTGATCGGAGGCAGCACGCCGAAGGCGTCGGCCGTTAGCATCACCACGTTCTCCGGCTGTCCGCCGACACCGCTCATTTCTACATTCGGGATGAACGACAAGGGGTATGACGCACGGGTATTCTCCGTGAGTGATCTATCATCGAGGTTCAGCACCCGGGTATTCGGGTCCATCACCACATTCTCCAAGATCGTGCCGAACATACCGCACGTCGCGAAAATTTCCGGCTCGGCCTTAGCCGAGAGATTGATGACCTTGGCGTAGCAGCCACCTTCAAAGTTAAAGACACCGTCTTCAGTCCAGCCATGTTCGTCATCGCCGATCAAGGTACGGGTGCCGTCCGCGGACAAGGTCGTCTTCCCCGTTCCGGAAAGACCGAAGAAAATTCCGACATCGCCCTTCTCGCCGATATTGGCGGAGCAGTGCATGGGCAAGACGTTGCGGTCTGGCAGCACGTAGTTGAGATAGCTGAAGACTGACTTTTTGATTTCACCCGCGTATTGCGTACCGGCGACCAGAACCATGCGTTCTTTGAAATTCATCATGATCGCGCAGTCGGAATTCACGCCGTCGCGTTCCGCATGTGTCTTGTAGTAAGGCGCATTGAGGATCGTCAATTCCGGTGTGAAAGACGACATCTCTTCCGCCGTTGGCTGGCGGAACATGTTGCGCGCGAACAGACTGTGCCAAGGGCTCTCACTAATTACGCGGACCTTCAACTGGTAGGCCGGATCAGCGCCGGCAACGAGGTCCTGTACGTAAACATCGCGGCCTTGAAAATACGCGAGCATTTGCAGACGGAGCGCCTCAAACCGGGCTTCGGTGTTCGATTTGTTGACCGCACCCCACCAGATTTTGTCGCGGGTGGTTTCTTCTTCGATGATGTATTTATCGTTAGACGACCGGCCTGTATAAGCGCCGGTCTCCACGACCAAAGAACCACCTTTCGCTACCGTTCCGCGCCCCTGGCGGATGGTTGCTTCGTAAAGCGCTTCGGCACCCAGATTCCAGTAAACCGCGGCCTCGTTGTTGAGGCCATGATTCTCCAGGCCGAATTGACTGTGTTGCTGCAATTTTCCCATCCCTCTTGCGCACGGAGCGGGCAATGCCCGCACATCCCTTATATTAAGTGTGTTGATACCTATGTTACACGACGGAAATCAACAGTGACCTGACGTCACATTGCGGATTTCTTTCGTTGTTTGTGAGAATTTCTTGACTTTGACGTTCGTTTGACGAGCTCAGCTTTGCTCTTTCTGAATATACTTGTTCATCGTTTTGGCGACAGCCTCCGGATCCGTGCCACCCCTGAACATCGTCAAGAAGCCGCCATCGTCACCCATAAAGTAGACGAAATTAGAGTGATCCATCAAATATTCGCTGGCATCTTCGTCCTTCGCCTTGCGGTAAAATACACGGTAACTCTTGGCTACGGCGGCGATTTCAGCGAGTGAGCCCGTCAGGCCGATGAACCGGGGGTGAAACTGTGCGACATACTCCGCCAGGAACTCCGTCGTATCGCGTTCCGGATCAATAGTGATGAACAGAGGCTGAACCTTATCAGCGTGCGGCCCCAGCGCGTCGATAGTCGCGGCAATATTCGCCAATTCGGTCGGACAGACGTCCGGACAGTAGCCATAGCCGAAATAGATGTAGAGATAGCGCCCCTGATAGGCCGCATCGGACACTTTTTCGCCCAAGTGATTCGTCAACGCGAACGGACCGCCAATTTTGACAGCCGTTGATAGACCGGCACCTTCCGTAGTTTCGATTGTTCGAGTATCGGCTATCCGCTGCCATGCCACGAACGCCGTGACGGCAATAGCACCGAGCGCAATCAACATGATGCCAATTTGCGCGATGGTCGGGGTACGCTCCATCTGTCGGCTTGTCCAACGGAAGCAGTTAAAAAAAAGCAAGTATCGCTCCCGACGATACCGGCGCGAGTGGACAAATCGACGCAGTGGCCCGTTTTCACTGAACTGTGATCAACAGGTTCAATTATTGAACCTGCTCCACATTGCCCCGTTCTTGCCTCATTCTCGCCCTGACTTATTCCGATTGTGGGGTTTGGTCATGTGTTGCTAAACTCCGAGGCGGAAAATCCAATGCATCAAACAATAGCTCTGGTCGATGACGACCAAAATATCCTCACTTCCGTTTCGATGGCGCTCGAAGCGGAAGGGTTCCACGTCCGTACCTACAAAGACGGCGAAGATGCGCTGCGTGGGTTGTCGCGCCAGCCGGTGGACCTGGCTGTGCTCGACATTAAGATGCCTCGGATGGACGGCATGGAATTGTTACAAAAATTGCGGAAATCGACTCACATGCCCGTGATATTTTTGACGTCGAAAGATGACGAGGTCGACGAGGTTTTGGGCTTGCGCATGGGCGCGGACGACTACATCAAGAAGCCATTTTCACAACGCTTGTTGATAGAACGTATACGGACCTTGTTGCGCCGCTTGGACGGTGCGGAAAATGGCGAGGCCTCTGGTGAAGAAACGCTCGTTCGAGGTGACCTTGTGCTTGACCCTGATCGGCACCTCTGTATGTGGAGCGGCGGTGAAGTGCCACTGACGGTGACGGAGTTTCTCCTCATCAAGTCGTTGGCGCAACGACCAGGCCATGTGAAGACTCGCGATCAGCTCATGGATGCCGCCTATGGAGAGAGTATCTACGTGGATGATCGCACGATCGATAGCCATATCAAGCGATTGCGGGCAAAGTTCCGCCAAGTCGATTCCGGCTTTGCCCAGATCGAGACGCTGTATGGAGTCGGTTATCGTTATCGAGACTCGTGACCCTGGAATCCGCCGGTGATAAGGAGCTGTTCCACACCGTGGCCCGCCGCCGCCGGAGGGTGTCTCCGATTACGCGGCGTATTCTCGCCATCAATATGGTCGCGCTGCTGATTCCCATCGGTGGGCTACTTTATCTCGGGCCGTATCGCGACGGACTGGTCGATTCCGAACTCGAAGCTCTGCGGCTGCAGGCGGACACCTTCGCGGGAGCCATCGGTGAAGGGGCGATTGAGATCACGCCGACGGGCCGGCAATTAGTAAACCTGCAGATAGCGCGGCAAATAGTATGGCGGCTCAGCGCGCCTTCGGGTATTCGCTCGCGGTTGTTCGCGCCGAACGGCGCGTTGATTGTCGACAGCCGTTATTTGATGGGAACTCGTTTTGCCGTTCAGGTGCAAGAGCTTCCCCCGCCGGAAGAACCGAATTGGGTGATCCGAACCGCTTCGAGATTGATCAATTGGGTATCTTCGCTGTTGCCGGAGCGCCAAAAGTTCGAGCGCTTCGTCGAAAAACACAATCAAAGCGCCGCGGATTTCGTCGAAGTTCAAGAAGCGCTGGCGGGAGAGAGCACGGGTTACGTGCGGCGTTCCGAGACTAAGACTTTGATCTTGTCCGTCGCTGTTCCGGTGCAGCGCTACCGACACATCCTCGGCGCCCTGATGGTGTCGAAGGACGATACAGCGGTCAAAGCCGCAATGAGCGAGGTCCGCTTAACCGTTGTCGCGGTGTTCGGCGCGGCCCTAGTCGTGACAATTTTACTCTCCATCTACCTTGCGGGAACACTCGCCCGTCCGGTTCTTCGCTTGGCGACGGCGGCGGAGCGTGTGCGCCGGGGATTGGGGCGCGGGTCGGAAGAAATTCCCGACTTTACCGGACGTGACGACGAGATCGGCGACCTATCCGGTGTTTTGCGTGAGATGACCGAGTCGTTGCACGATCGAATGGACGCGATCGAGCGATTTGCTGCCGATGTCAGCCATGAGATTAAAAACCCCCTGACTTCGCTGCGCAGTGCCGTGGAGACCGCGGCGCGGGTCAGTGATCCCGATCAACAAAAGAAGTTGATGAATATCGTACAAGAAGACGTGCAACGCCTGGATCGACTAATCACCGATATTTCCAACGCCTCAAGACTCGACTCAGAATTGAGCCGGGCGGAGACGGAAACCATCGACATGGCGGCCATGTTGGATGCGCTATGCGAAATCTACAGTGCGAGCGATAACGATATAGTTATCTCTGTCGAGATATCGGGCGAACCTCCATTCCCCGCGAAGGCCATGGAAGACCGGCTTGTGCAGGTGTTTCGCAACCTGATTCAGAATGCCATCAGTTTCAGTCCGCGAGGTGGCCGCGTCGTAATGCATCTTTCCCGCCGGGAAGCGGATATCGAGATTGACGTTATCGACGAAGGTTCGGGATTACCCGAAGGTAAATTAGAGGCGGTTTTTGATCGGTTCTATTCCGAGCGACCGGAAGGGGAGAAGTTCGGCACCCATTCAGGATTGGGCCTGTCTATTTCGAAACAGATTATCGAAGCGCATGGCGGAACGATCCGGGCGGAAAATAGATATAAGGCAAATGGCGCAATAAGCGGAGCGCGATTTATCGTCCGCTTGCCGATCTCGGAAGATTGACACGACGCGGTGCGAGTCGCAGGTTTGCACTCGATGGAAACAGTTCACGCAACAGCGGTAATGATCGAAGAGAAGGGTGTGTTATTGCGCGGCCCGCCCAGATCGGGGAAATCGGATTTGGCGCTGCGCTTGATTAACGACGGCGCCATTCTCATCGCCGATGATCGCACCGCATTGACCCTTCGCGACGGTGCCGTCATCGCACAATGTCCAGCGTCGATTGCGGGGCAACTGGAAGTGCGCGGCATAGGCATCGTGGATTTGCCTTATATCGAGGAAGCCGCCCTTTCGATGATTGTCGATTTGGTCAGCTCGGACCAAGTCGACCGACTTCCCGCACAGCACATGGAGGAATTGTTGGGCTGCCGAATTTCGAGCATTACCCTGGCGCCGTTCGAGGCATCGGCGCCAGCGAAGATTAAAATGGCGATACGCCTGCCGGCAGAGGGATATCCACTGTGAGGCAAAACGGTCATGATGGACGGATTATTTTGGTCACCGGCATGTCGGGCGCCGGGCGTTCCTCGACCTTGCATGTTTTCGAAGATATCGGTTTCGAAGCTGTCGATAATTTACCTCTCTCCCTTTTAGGTAGCCTCGTAAAGGGGGCTGCGTCGGGGCAGGCCTTGGCGATCGGTGTGGATATCAGAACGCGGGATTTCGCCAATGACGCCTTCGAGCGGGAGTTGACGCGGCTGCGCGGACAAGACGAATTCTCCGTCTCCACGATCTTTCTCGATTGTGACGAAGATGTGCTGATCAAGCGCTACACGGAAACCCGACGGCGGCATCCATTGTCGGATGACCGGCCGTTGGCGGATGGGGTCAAGCTCGAACGGCGTATGCTCCAGCCGGTGCGGGACCGCGCGGATACCCTGATCGACACCAGTCACCTGACACCTTGGATATTAAAGCGGCAATTGATGGAGCGTTTCGCGCGAAAGGATGTCTCCGTCCTCAGCATTTTTGTTACGTCGTTTTCGTATCGCCAAGGTGTCCCACGCGAAGCGGATTTGGTTTTTGATGTTCGGTTTCTCCGCAATCCTCACTACGATGCCGAATTGCGCCCGATGACGGGCCGCGATTCGCGTGTTGAAAATTACATTGCGGAAGATCCAGACTTCTCCGCGTATATGGAAAGTTTGAAAGCAATGCTGGATTTATTGCTGCCACGCTACGAGGCCGAGGGGAAAAGCTACCTCACAATCGCCATCGGCTGCACCGGTGGAAAGCATCGGTCGGTCTATGTCTGTGAATTATTGAGTGAATGGATCGAACAAATGGGTAAGGGCGTTCAATTGCATCACCGCGATCTTGAATCACAGATGCATACGGAAATTGGATAGGGCGGAGGTATTACCATGATAGGTGTCGTATTGGTCACGCATGGTCGCCTCGCCAAGGAATTCGTCGGCGCATTGGAGCATGTTGTCGGCGCGCAAGATCAAATGCTGGCCATTTGTATTGAATCAGATGATGACATTGAGGCCTGTCGTTCGGAGATTCTCTCGGCTGTGTCCAAAGCGGACAGCGGTGAGGGTGTCATTCTATTAACCGATATGTTCGGTGGAACACCGTCGAATTTAGCCATATCCGTTATGGAGCAGGCCAACGTGGAAGTGGTCGCAGGGATTAATTTACCGATGTTGATCAAGCTGGCGACGTCACGGGACGGAAACTCCTTGGCGGAAGTCGCGATATGCGCCCAGGAGGCCGGGCGGAAGTATATCAACGTCGCGTCAACACTGTTGGCAGGCCGGGATACGAAATGAGCAGTGCCTCGCGACAGCTGGAAATTCTGAACCAGAAAGGATTGCATGCGCGCGCGGCGGCGAAATTCGTGAAAGTGGCGGGCGCATATGCGGCCGAAATAAATGTATGCCTCGGCAGCACGGAAGTTTGTGGCACATCGATCATGGGATTGATGATGTTGGCCGCAAGCAAGGGAACCATCATTTCGGTACGCGCTGACGGCGAGGATGCCGAGGCAGCGGTCGAGGCCTTGTCGGTATTAGTAAGAAATTGGTTCGATGAAGATTGATGCGCGGACCACGGAACGGGAAGTAATATTCGACGGCGTCGGTGTCGCTGCGGGTATTGCGATCGGACCCGCGCATGTGGTGGAGAGCGGCACCTTGAACGTGCCGGAATACAAGCTTGCCCGGAACCAAGTTCCAGCTGAGATTGAGCGATTCTATGCCGCGCTAGAGCGGTCGAGGGTCCAGATTGAAAAACTCAAGGGTAAGACTCGAAATCTGCCGCCGGCGGTTGCGGAGGAACTCGGATTTCTCCTTGATGCTCATTTGCAAATGCTCGCGGGGTCACGATTGGTTCGCGGTGTCGAGCGCCGCATTCAAGAAGATCGGCGTAACGCGGAGGCCGCCATTCAATCTGAAATCTCCGGTATCGTCCGCGGCTTTGCCGAGTTGGACGACACCTATATGGCGGCGCGGATGCAGGATATTCGCGATGTCGGAACGCGCGTTATTCGGAGCCTCACGAAGGCGCAATACCAAGAGTTCAAGATGGCGCCAAAGGGCAGTGTCATCGTCGCGTCAGAAATAACGCCAGCGGATACCGCGCTCATGGAACCCGGCGAAATCGCCGGGTTCGCTACCGACATGGGCGGTGCTGAAGGACATACTGCAATCATGGCGCGGTCACTTGAGCTGCCGGCAGTGCTGGGTGTGCCGGACCTTTCGGCGTCGATTAACTCTGGCGACGCCCTCATCGTGGATGGCACCACGGGGCGGTTAGTCGTCAATCCATCGCATGAGACGCTGCAGTTCTATCGCAATCGGCGATCGCGATTGTTGCGCCAGCGGCGGCGCCTAAAGCGGTTACGCACTTTGCCCGCCGTGACATTGGACGACACAAGGGTAGCGCTTCACGCCAATCTGGAATTACCGCGTGAGATCGACCTCGCGATCGCATCGGGTGCCGAAGGCATCGGCCTATTACGCACCGAGTTTTTGTTTATGAACCGTGAAACACCGCCCGACGAAGAGGAGCAATACGCGACGTTGCGCAAGCTGGTGGAAGGAATGAATGGCCAACCGGTAACGATCCGAACGCTGGATATAGGCGGCGAAAAATTGGCCTATTCGCTTGGCGGACACATGGCGGAATCGGTGAATCCGGCGTTAGGTCTGCGTGCCATCCGATTCTCTCTACGCCAACCCAAACTATTTGAATCCCAGATCTCGGCGATTCTGCGCGCCAACGCCCATGGCCCGATCCGGATGTTGCTGCCGATGATCTCGACGGTGGGTGAAGTGCAGGAAGTCCGCGAAACCTCGGCCCGGGTGAGGCGCCGGCTGCGCCGCCGGGGCATGAATGTTGGTGATCAGATGCCGCCCATCGGCGTTATGATCGAAGTGCCGGGTGCGGCGCTGGCGGCAGATGCCCTGGCAGGAGTATCCGATTTCTTTGCCGTCGGCACCAACGATCTCACCATGTATACATTGGCTATCGACCGGTCGGACGAGCAAGTGGCACATCTCTACGATCCGCTCCATCCGGCCGTCCTCCGGCTCATACAATTCTCCGCCCAAGCGGCGTTAAGGGCTCGCATACCGATCAGCCTTTGCGGCGAGATGGCGGGTGACCCCCGCTATACCGCCTTGTTGTTGGGCCTAGGTGTGCGGGAATTATCGATGTCTTCGGCCAGTCTACCGCGGGTCAAACAGCAAGTCCGTTCCCTTGATCTGACAGCCTCTACACGCCGGGCCGAAATGATCATGGATCAAGCAGATCCGAACAGAATCGAAATGCTACTCGACGATTTTAACGCCCAAATTTAGATATTCCACCGAAGTTCGATTGAGAGCATCGCTTGTGAGAAAGCAGGCAGCTTGCTATACCCGCCACCAAGCGATCCCGCAGCTCGGGCGAAATTTTAACTTGGAAGGCAGAAATGAGCGAATCCCAGGACTATAAAGTTGCCGATATCACGCTCGCGGATTGGGGACGTAAGGAAATTGCGATCGCCGAGACGGAAATGCCGGGATTGATGGCCCTGCGGGAAGAATTCGGTCCATCGCAGCCGCTTGCGGGCGCACGCATCGCCGGTTGTTTACATATGACCATTCAAACGGCGGTATTGATCGAAACGCTGACAGCGCTTGGCGCCACGGTCCGCTGGTCGTCATGCAATATTTTTTCGACTCAGGATCATGCTGCGGCCGGTATTGCCGCGACCGGTGTTCCAGTCTTCGCTTGGAAAGAGGAGAGCGAGGAAGAGTTCTGGTGGTGCATCGATCAAACGATCGTAGGGCCGGATGGATGGCGGCCCAACATGATCCTCGACGATGGCGGTGATCTGACTCAATTGATGCACGAACGGACGCCGGAATTGCTGGACGATGTGCGCGGCATCTCCGAAGAGACAACCACCGGTGTGCTGCGCCTCCTTGAGATGGAGAAAGACGGTTCCCTTAAGGTGCCTGCGATCAACGTCAACGATTCGGTGACCAAGTCCAAGTTCGACAACAAATACGGATGTCGGGAAAGCTTGGTTGATGCCATTCGTCGCGCGACAGATGTGATGATGGCTGGCAAGGTTGCCGTGGTTTGCGGCTTCGGTGACGTCGGTAAGGGCTCCGCCGAAAGTTTACGAAACGGCGGTTGCCGGGTCCTTGTGACGGAAGCCGATCCGATCTGCGCGTTGCAGGCCGCGATGGAAGGCTTCGAGGTCGTGACGATGGTGGACGCCGCATCGCGCGGCGATATTTTTGTCACCGCGACGGGCAATATCGACGTTATTACGCTAGACCATATGCGGGAGATGAAGGACCGAGCGATTGTCTGCAATATCGGACATTTCGATTCTGAAATCCAAGTAGCCGCCTTGCAGAATTATAAATGGGACAACATCAAGCCACAGGTTGATGAGATCGTTTTCCCCGACGGCAAACGCATGATCTTGCTCGCAGAAGGCCGCTTGGTGAATTTGGGCTGTGCAACGGGACACCCAAGTTTCGTGATGAGTGCCTCGTTCACCAACCAAGTTCTGGCGCAAATCGAGCTTTGGCAGAACGCTTCCGACTATGATCGAAAAGTCTATGTGCTCCCGAAGCATTTGGATGAAAAGGTCGCGGCCTTGCATTTGCAGAAGTTGGGGGTGCAATTGACCACGCTCTCCGCGGAACAGGCGGCCTATATCGGCATCAGCGAAACCGGCCCGTTCAAGGCCGACACGTATCGCTATTAGGCCATCGCGGCGCGGCGGGCCGATCAAAATTCTTGTCTGGGACCCATCGCGGTCCTAGACTTCCCGCCGTGACGCGCATTTTATTCTTTCTTTTGGCGGCCCTGTTTATTCAGTGGCTAGCCTTGGCACTTGTTGCGATTGCTGTGGAAATGAGCATTTCTTGGCAGCTCCTTGCGATAGTGTTTTTATTGGAAACGGCCGTTGGGTTTCTATGGTTTAAATTGCGTGGCGCTGAAAGAAACCTAGCCGGCGCCCACGAAACCATCACTAAACACGAATCGGGAAAACAGGGTTTACTCGATCACGAACAGCAACTTCGTGCCGTGATCGCCACGAAGGCTCGGGTGACGGAATGACACGGGCTGCGAATTCTGATTCGACATCGAAGACATTCCATGTCGTGGCGAGGACGGAAACCGACACGGCTGCGCTTGGCGCGGCTTTGGCGCAACATGCGAAGAGAGGCGATATCATCGGATTGGAAGGTCCGCTCGGTTCTGGGAAAACAGTGTTCGCTCGCGGTTTTATCCAAGCGCTCTGCGGTGATAGCACTGTCGTACCGAGCCCCACATTCACTCTCGTGCAAATTTACGACGCACCGGAATTTCCCCTCTGGCATTGCGATCTCTACCGGCTGGAGGACGAAGAAGATGTGTTGGAAATCGGCTTGGAGGAAGCCTTCGCCGACGCGGTGACATTGATTGAGTGGGCGGATCGGTTGGGAAGAGGGCTGCCGCACAGACGCCTGTCCGTCGCGTTTGCCGGAGAAGACCGGGACGAGTCGCGCAGAATCGTTTTGGACGGCGATTCGGATTGGCACGAACGTCTCGAAGGATTGACGGCAAATGCTGCAACGTGAAGCGCGGATAGAAGGTTTTCTGACTGAAGTTGGATGGGAGGACGCCGCTTGCGCGCCATTGGCGGGCGATGCGTCGTTTCGGCGGTATGTTCGGCTCACCGGGGACAATGGCGCGCGCGCCATGTTGATGGACGCTCCGCCGCCGCAAGAAGACGTCCGGCCTTTCGTGACCATCGCAAACCGTTTGTTGTCGATGGGTCTCAGTGCGCCGCAAATTTTGGCCACGGATATTGATGTAGGACTATTGCTGCTCGAAGATTTCGGCGACGCGACATATACCCAGATACTTCGCAACGATGGCGATGAAGCAGCACTGTATCAGCTGGCCACGGAAACGCTGATTGAACTGCATCGCCGGTTTTTCGATCTGGGGGATATTCCCCCCTACGATGACACCCTGCTGCTCGATGAAGCCGTCTTGTTGGTGGATTGGTTTTTACCGGCGTTGCGAGGGTACGAAACACCAGATGGTTTGCGGAAAGAATATTTGGGTTTGTGGCGTGATGTCCTGGCGTTGGACTGCGGTGTGCCGGCAACTTTGGTGTTGCGCGATTACCATGTTGACAATCTCATGCACCTCTCCGACCGCCGCGGCGTATCCGCATGTGGTCTGCTTGATTTCCAGGACGCAGTGATCGGACCATCGAGTTACGATTTGGTTTCACTATTGGAGGACGCGCGGCGCGATGTTCCCGCACCCTTGGCAGCAACTTGCCTGGCGCAGTACCTAGCGGCATTCCCGGAGCTCGACCCGGATGCCTTTCGCACCTCCTACGCCATTCTCGGTGCCCAGCGCAGTGCGAAGATCGTCGGCATTTTCACGCGGCTTGACCGGCGTGACGGCAAACCGGTCTATTTAGAACATATTTCGCGCGTCTTTCGCTGGCTTTCGGGCGATTTGGAACATCCGGCACTGGTAAAATTAAAAGCATGGTTTGACCGGGAGATACCTCTAGTCGACCGAATCGCGCCACCCCAGCAAGGCTGAACGGGATGGTTGAACGCGCAATGGTGTTGGCGGCAGGGTTGGGTGTCCGGATGCGACCGCTGACCGATAGCCACCCGAAAGCATTGATCGAACTGCATGGGATTACATTGTTGGACCGTGCATTAGCGAAATGCCGGGCAGCGGGTGTCTCTTCGATTGTCGTCAATTCTCACTACAAGGCGGAGATGATTCATTCCCATGTCGCCGCTATGGGTGATGTTGTCCTCTCGCCGGAATACGACTTACTGGAAACCGGTGGCGGAGTTTGCAAAGCCCTGCCGTGGTTGGGATCTCAGCCGTTCTATGTCCTCAATTGCGACTCCGTCTGGAATGATAAATCTCCACCGATTTTGGAGCGCCTGTCCGAGGCTTGGCGGGACAATAAAATGGATGGGTTGTTGCTGTTGCAGCCGACGGAGAATGCCGTCGGATATGATGGCGCCGGTGATTTTAGCATCGATGCGACCGGCCGGATGCGACGGCGTGCCGAGGGAGAGGCCGCACCTCTCGTCTTCATGGGTGTGCAGTTACTCCATCCGCGCCTCTTCGAAGGGTGTATCGTGGCCCGGTATTCCATGAATTGCCTATACAACCGAGCGCTTACCGCTGGTCGGTTGTTCGGGTTGGTTCATGACGGGGATTGGTTTCATGTCGGCACACCAGAGGGTCTCGCGGTGACGGAACGGTTGATGCGCGCTGACGGATCAGACGAATGACGCAGGTCGCGTCCGTTCGGACCATCTCTCCTGGTGTGTCGTTCGTCGATGAATTGGCGCGAGGCCTTTTGGCGGAAGTCGCTGGCGATCCGTTTCAACTCGCCGATACCCTCGTCCTATTGCCCAACCGGCGTAGTTGTCGGGCATTGCGCGAAGCCTTTCTGCGCGTCGGCGGCGGGCAGCCGATGCTGCTCCCGTCGATGCGGCCCATCGGCGATACGGACGAGGACGAACTCCTGGTTGCCGAAGCGCCGCTTGGCGGTGGCGAGGAAATCCCTCCGGCTATTCCGCCGATGCACCGCCTATTACTGCTCGCGCGATTGATCCGCGATCATGCGCCACAGGGAGAACAAATTTCACTTGATCATGCAACGCATTTGGCGGGCGATCTTGCGCGGTTGTTGGATCAAGTCCAGACCGAAGGATTGAATTTCGACCGGCTCGAGGACCTTGTGCCGGAGCGTTATGCAACACACTGGCAGAAGACACTCGTGCTGCTTGGCATCGTGACAACGATTTGGCCCGAGACGCTGGCTGCCGAGGGATGCATCGATCCTGCGGATCGCCGAAACCGTCTGCTCGAAGCGCTGACCGACTTGTGGCGTAGGGAGCCACCGATAGGGCGCATCGTCGCTGCGGGCTCCACGGGCAGTATCCCGGCGGTCGCCCGATTGCTGCATTGTGTAGCGGAACTACCCGGTGGCACCGTCGTCCTGCCGGGCTTCGACGGTAGCCTCGATGCCGAGACGGCGGCTGCTGCAGCGGACGATCAAACCCACCCGCAATACGGCATGTTAAAGCTGGTGGCGCAGATGTCCCTCACACCAGGGGATGTTGCCGAATGGAATGAGATGTGTTCGTCGGGGTCCGCCGCGAACGCTCTCGGGCAGAGGCGTTTCCTCATCAGCGAAGTCATGCGACCCGCGGCCACGACCGAAGCGTGGCGGGAACTACCCGCACTTCCGGAAGCAGCGTTCACGGGGCTTGAGCGGATCGATTGCCCGGGCGAGGCCGAGGAAGCGAAAGTTATCGCTCTCGCGCTCCGCCAAGCTTTGGAAGATAAGACGAAAACAGCGGCTCTCGTCACTCCGGACCGGAGCTTGGCCCGGCGTGTCGCGGCAGCGCTTCGGCGTTGGGATTTGGAGGTTGATGATTCCGCCGGTGTTCCATTGTCGCAAACGCCGCCCGGAATGTTAGCTCATCTAGTTGCCGAGATGGTACGAGAGCGTTTCTCGCCGGTCGCGACCTTGGCGGCGCTAAAACATCCCCTAGCCGCGTGTGGTCGGGCCCGCGACACCTTTCGCGAGGAAGTCCGCCAGTTGGAACGATGGGCGTTGCGCGGGCCCCGTCCGGAGCCGGGCATCGACGGTTTGGTGGGTGCATTGGATGAGAGGACACCATTGGACTTGGCAAAAGCCGTCAATGGCATGCTCAATGATCTGGCGGCGGTTCTCGCTCCCTTCGCTGCGCTAATGGCCGCGCCGGAAGCTACTTTGATCGATATGCTGTCCGCCCATTTCACCGCCGTAGAGGCTTTGGTCGGCGATGGCGAGATCGACGGTGCCGAGCGCCTGTGGGCGGGCGAGAACGGTGAAGCGCTGGCGGAATTCATCGACGAGGCGACCGACGCGGCGCGGGTCATCGGATCCATCGCGCCGGCGGTCTATCCGGCGCTCCTATCCGCGTTGATGTCGGGGCGGGTGGTACGTCCGCGATATGGCCGTCATCCCCGATTGCATATCTGGGGGCCGCTTGAAGCCCGGTTGCAGAATGCAAATTTGGTGATTCTGGGCGGGTTAAACGAGGGCAATTGGCCACGCAATCCCGATCCCGACCCGTGGCTTAGCCGTCCCATGCAGGACGCATTCGGACTCCCGCTACCGGAACGCCGCGTCGGCTTATCGGCGCATGATTTCGCAATCGCTGTCTGTGCGCCGGAAGTCTTGCTGACCCGCGCCGAAAAAGCCGGCGGTTCGCCGACCGTACCATCGCGTTGGCTGGCTCGCCTGCATGCCGTTTTAATGGCGACGACACCGAAGGGCGCATTCGAGCCATCTGAATATTGGCTGCAATGGGAGCGCGCATTGGACGTGCCGGCCGCGCCCCGGCGAATTTGTACTCCTATGCCTCGCCCGCCTCTGGCGGCACGGCCGCGCCAATTGTCGGTGACGCGGATCGAAGCCTGGATGCGCGACCCGTATTCGATCTATGCCCGGCATATTTTGAAACTCCGTCCATTGGACCCGTTGGAAGCGGACCCGGCGGCGGCGGATCGCGGCATCGTCATCCATGAAACCCTCGATCGGTTCGTCCGAGATGTGCCCGGCGTTCTATCGGAAAATGCGGAAGATATCCTGGTGTCGATTGGACGCGATGTCTTCCGGAGTATCGCAAACCACCCTGTCGTCCATGCTTTTTGGTGGCCCCGTTTCGAGCGGGTCGCGCAGTGGTTTATCGAAGTTGAACGGCAGCGGCGCACCGGTATTACGGAGACACAAACCGAAGTTCGCGGCGAACTTGTGATCGGTACTGGAGACAATGCTTTTAGGCTGACCGCGATCGCTGACCGCATCGACCACCTGGCGGGTGGTGGCTATGCGATCTTGGACTACAAGACCGGCACACCGCCCGCGACGACCGACCTGATGAGTGGATTTGCACCGCAGCTGCCGCTTGAAGCCGCGATTGCAATTGCGGGCGGATTTCCGCCCTTACCCGCCGATAGTGTTTCGAGCCTGGCGTTTTGGCGATTATCGGGTGGTGCACCGCCCGGTGAGATTAAGGAGGTGAAGGGCGATCTCGCGGAAATCGCGGCTGATGCTCATGCCGGATTGGTGGCGCTGATCGCCGCATTCGACAACCCGGAGACACCTTATGCCTCCGTCCCCAACGCGACCAAGGCACCTCGCTTCAACGACTATACCCATCTGGCTCGTGTCGCGGAATGGGCCGGCTTGCCGGACGACGAAGCTCCATGAACGATACGTCCCCAACAGATCCGAATGTGGCGCAACGGCAAGCGGCTGATCCAAACACCAGTGTCTGGGTCTCCGCCTCTGCTGGAAGCGGCAAGACCAAGGTTCTGACCGATCGCGTTCTGACCTTGCTGCTCAATGGTACCCTACCGCACCGGATTCTCTGCCTCACCTTTACCAAGGCGGCAGCGGCGGAGATGTCGAATCGGGTGCGCCGTGAGTTGGCCTATTGGACGGTCGACAGCGATGCCGGTCTCGCCGACCGTCTGACCCGCTTGCTCGGCAGGTCGCCCGACGTCGCGATGCTGACGGCTGCGCGACAGCTATTTGCCCGCGTTCTGGATGCGCCTGGCGGGTTAAAAATACAGACGATCCATAGTTTTTGTGAATCGCTTTTGGCGCGCTTCCCGTTGGAATCCGGTGTCACGCCACAGACGCAAGTAATGGATGAGCGGCGGGCGGCGGAGCTGATGCGGACGGCCCGCGATGCGGTATTGGTCGCCGCGCGGGGTATCCCTGTCCTCGCGGAGGCGCTTAGTGAAGTGACGTCGCATATCCAGGAAGAACAGTTCACCCATCTGATGGGCGCGATTGCCCGGGATCGCGGGCGATTCTCCGAATTATTGAGCCATGCGAGTGGATTGGCCGGGGCCGAACAAATGGTGTTCGCGAAGATAGGGGCTCCCAGCGACCTTACGATCGATGACGTCATAGGCGCGGCCTGCAGGGACGCGGAACTCGACCTGGATGGTTTGCGCAAAGCGGCGAAGGCGCTCCTCGAGGGGACGGGAAAGACCGACAAATCCAGTGGGCAAGCATTGGCCGATTGGCTGGCAGCATCACAAGCGCAACGCATCGCGACTTTCGATGCTTATTTAGACGTTTATTTGCGCAAGGCGGATCGATTGCCACGGTCCCGGTTGGCGACCAAAAGTGTCCTGAACGCGATGCCGGAGGCCGATGATATTCTGCGCGACGAGGCCGAGCGGCTGCTGCAGTGTTGCGAGACCATTCGCGATATCGTTACGGCCCGAAGTACCTCCGCCTTGTTGCGCCTTGGCGCGGCGATGCTCCACGAATACGACGTGGCCAAATCTTCCGAAATGCGGCTCGACTACGACGATTTGATATATCGCGCCCGCAATCTGTTGGCGAGTGAGGATATGACGCCGTGGGTCTTGTTCAAACTCGACGGCGGTCTCGATCATATTCTGATCGACGAATCGCAAGACACGAACCGCGAGCAATGGGAGATCGTCAGAGCTCTCGCGGAGGAATTCTTTTCCGGCGAAGGTGCCCGCGAAGACATGACGCGAACGATATTCTCGGTGGGTGACAACAAACAATCGATTTTCAGCTTTCAGCGTGCGGATCCGTCCATTGGCGAGGGTATGCGGGCGCATTTCGCCGCGCGGGCGGACGCGGCGGGACAGACCTGGCGTAGTATTCAGCTCGACACGTCTTTCCGGTCGACAGAAGCGGTTCTCGCAGTGGTCGATGCGGTGTTCGAAGGGACGGACGCGCGAAGCGGGGTGGTGCCGGCGGATACGCAACTGCGCCATAATGTACACCGCACCGGTGCTGAAGGCCGGGTCGAGCTCTGGCCCTTGGCGGAGCCAGCCGAAGCGGAAGAGGTGACACCTTGGGCACCGCCTCTGGCGCGGCAACGAACGGACGATCCGGAAAGCCGCCTCGCTGGTGTAATTGCGAAGCAAATCAAAGCCTGGATTGGACGAGAGACGCTGGCCGCTACCGGACAACCGGTTTGTGCCGGTGATATCATGATCTTGGTACGCCGCCGACGCCGCATCGTCGATCGTTTGGTGCGTGCATTGAAGGAGATCGGCGTGCCGGTCGCGGGTGTCGACCGTCTCGTTCTCACCGAGCAGCTTGCGGTCATGGATTTGATGGCACTGGCGAATTTTTTGCTGTTGCCGGACGACGATTTGACCCTGGCGACGGTCTTGAAGGGCCCGCTGATCGGCTTCGACGACGAGGATTTGTTCGCACTGTCCTATGATCGCGGCGCGCACAGCCTGTGGCGACGCCTTATCGTGGCCTCGGCGGAAGATCCGCGCATGGCGGCGGCTCGGAATTGGCTGGCTGCGCTGTTGGCGCGCGCTGATTTTATCCCTCCCTATGAGCTTCTCGCCGATATTTTAACGCGACCATCGGTGACTGACAAAAGTGGCCGGCAATCGATGATTGCCCGCCTCGGTTTGGAAGCGGAAGACCCGCTCGATGAGTTTCTCAACCTTGCCCTCTCATACGAACAAACCGCTGTGCCGTCGCTACAAGGGTTTTTGCATTGGGTGGGCGCGGAAGATACCGAGGTGAAACGCGATCTGGAGCAGAGCGACCGCGATGAGGTTCGGGTCATGACCGTCCACGGCGCGAAAGGATTGCAGGCACCGATCGTCATTCTCGCCGATACAATCTCGGCGCCGGGCGGAGGCACCGGCGGCCGGCCGGTGATTTATTGGGCCGACGGCATCCCGCTCTGGGCGCCGCGCCGGGCCATGGAAGCGGCCGTGGCACGCACCGCGCGGGAGGCGGCAATGCAAGCAGAAACCGAGGAATATAAGCGGTTGTTGTATGTAGCCATGACACGGGCGGAGGACCGTCTCTATATTTGCGGTGCTCGGCGCAGTAGCGAGCCGGCACCCAATTGTTGGTATAATTTGGTACTTGCCGGACTGAAGCGTATTGGTGAGCCGCATGAGTTCGATTTCTCGCATATAACTCCTGACGCTTGGATCGGTGATGGATATGCGATGGCGACACATCATCCTGATGTCCCCGATTCGTCAAAAACATCCGATGCAGTCCTGTCTGAGTCTGTAAAGCTACTCGAATGGGCCCATCAAGCCGCGCCAGAAGAACCGACGCCACCGCAACCATTGGCCCCGACGCGGGCCAGTACGCAGGAGCCGTCAGTCCGCTCTCCCATTGATGTTTCTGGGACCAATCGATTTCGGCGTGGTTTGCTGGTGCACCGCTTGCTCGAATTGTTGCCGACGGCTGCACCGGATCAGCGTGGTGAAATTTGCCGTAAGTTTCTGGCCCACCCCCTTCACAAACTCGTTGATGATGACATCAAAGCCTTGACTATTGAAGTGATGAACGTGCTGGAACACCCTGAATTTGAGGTGATATTCGGGGCCGATAGCCGTGCGGAAGTCGCGTTGACCGGTAATGTTAGTTTTGGAGGGGATATCGAAACGGTGAGCGGCCAAGTCGATAGATTGGTGGTCACCGACGAGGAAGTCTTCGTGGTCGACTATAAAACGATGCGGCCCATACCACCTGCCGCCGATCAGGTTCCGCAAATATATCTGCGCCAAATGGCAATATATCGTATGCTGCTGAGTGCGGTGTGGCCCGAGCGTAAATTCTGCGCTGCGTTATTATGGACAGAAGGTCCGATATTGATGCCTATTTGTGACGGCCTCCTTGACCGGCACACACCGGCTTCTTAGATTCAAAGGCAAGAATAGAGCGATCCGCCATACCGCGTGAACGCCATCATTAGCGAAGGGATCATAGTATGAGCACCGTGCAGGTCAGCGACGACGATTTTGAAACCAGCGTCTTGGGAGCCGACGGTCCCGTTCTTGTGGATTTTTGGGCCGAATGGTGCGGACCCTGCAAGATGATTGGTCCAGCCTTGGAAGAAATCGCCAGCGATTTGGCGGACAAATTGACCGTTGCTAAATTGAACATCGACGACAACCCATCGACACCGGCGAAATTTGGGGTCCGGGGCATTCCAACCCTGATGCTATTCAAGGACGGCGATGTCGCAGCGACGAAAGTTGGCGCCTTGCCGAAAAGTCAGCTTGAGGACTGGGTAAAGTCGAACATCTGATAATTTGCTGATTATTCCGCGGCGAACGATTCGATGTTACTGAACCTTACGCCGCCGGAGTGCACCGTTGCGCGGTCAAAAACACGCCCATAGTTTCGGGGTACCTTGGAATACCGACCAAGAAGCTGGGACTGTGCGGGCAGTTCTGGGTCCAACGAATACTGGGAAAACCCATTTCGCGATTGACCGGATGCTCGGTCATGCTAGTGGCATGATCGGATTCCCACTGCGATTGCTGGCGCGTGAAAATTACGACCGCATCGTCGCGTTGAAAGGCGCCCGATCCGTCGCCCTGATTACAGGCGAAGAAAAACTAATCCCCCCGAATCCACGCTGGTTTGTGTGTACCGCCGAATCGATGCCCTTGGATCGGGCGGTGGAATTTCTCGCGGTGGATGAAATCCAGCTCTGTGCTGATATCGATAGGGGACATGTTTTTACCGACCGGCTGCTGCACGCTCGTGGTTTGTCGGAGACCGTCTTCATGGGGTCGGATACAATGGCGCCGATTCTACGGGCGCTGATTCCAGGTATCCGAATCGACGAACGCGTGCGGATGTCCACCTTATCCTATGCGGGTGCCGCGAATCTAAGCCGATTGCCGCGCCGCAGCGCCATCGTCGGGTTTTCCGTCGATAGAGTCTATGAATTGGCGGAGCGTATCCGTCGGCAAAGAGGGGGTGCTGCAGTCGTCTTAGGCGCTCTCTCACCCCGCACCCGTAATGCCCAAGTTGCGATGTACGAAGCTGGTGAGGTCGACTATATGGTCGCCACGGACGCCATCGGAATGGGCCTGAACATGGACGTCAATCATGTGGCATTTTCAGGATTGCGGAAATTTGACGGACGGCATTCGCGGATGCTCTCCCCGGGCGAAGTCGGCCAAATCGCCGGGCGTGCCGGGCGACATATGAATGACGGCACCTTCGGCACCACGGCCGCGCACGGTCCATTGCCCACAGAATTAATCGAATCCGTCGAGGCGCATCGCTTCGATCCCGTGAAAAAAATCTTCTGGCGTAGCCGAGATCTCAATTTCGGCTCGCCGAAGTTATTGTTGCGGAGCCTGGGTCATGGCCCGCGACGGCCCGAGTTGTCGCGGGCCCGCGAGGCGGAGGATCAAGCCGCGCTGGCGGCGCTGGCGAAGGATGAGACGGTAGCGGCGCGCGCGTCCAATCCGGGCGCCGTGCGGCTGTTATGGGACGTTTGTCAGATTCCTGATTTCCGCAAGATCATGCCGGATCACCATGCGGCCTTCTTAAGCCAAGTATATCTCCATCTGACGGATACTTCAGGGCGATTGCCGGAGGATTGGGTCGGTGAACAAGTGAATCGGCTCGATAATGTATCCGGCGATCTCGATGCGCTCACCGGGCGATTGGCTGATATCCGGATTTGGACTTATATCTCCCATCGAAGCGATTGGCTCGCCGATCCGGTCCATTGGCAGGGGTTGGCGGGTGCCATCGAAGACAGATTGTCCGATGCCTTGCACGACCGTTTGACGCTACGGTTTGTCGACCGTCGTGCTGCGTCCATTGACCGCAAGAAGGGGGCGGGCAAGCAATTACTCTCAGCGGTCACGGCGACCGGCGATGTGATTGTCGAGGGTCAGTCGGTTGGGCGCATGGAAGGGGTCGAATTCGTCGCCTTGCAAAATTTCGGGCCAGAGCGCCGCACGGTCTTGGCCGCGGCGCGACGTGCGGCGGCCGAAAGTATCGGGACTCGGGTGCGTGACCTATTGGGCCAGCCGGATACCGCGTTTGTCCTGACCGATGGTGGCAAAATACTGTGGAAAGGCGTGCCCATTGCACGGCTTGGAGCGGGTGAAGCACTGGTATCGCCGGAAATGCTTATTGCTCGCAGCGATCTCCTCGACAATTGGATGAAAGAGCAAATTCGCAGCCATCTGGCTGCCTGGTTCGATCGCCGGATTGGTGAGGTTCTGAAACCGCTTACAGATGCCCGACAATCCACGGTGCAAGGTACAGCACGCGGGGTGGTATATCGCCTGTACGAGCATCTCGGCGCGTTACCAGGCCCCTTGGATTCCCTGGAATGGCAATCACTCGAGAAGCGTGATCGCACGCGTTTGTCAAAATTTGGCATCCGCATGACCCCAACTCTGGTCTACTTTCCAGGTTTGCAGAGCGCGCCGGCGCTATCGCTGCGGCGCATATTGTGGTCGGTTCATACCGGGCGGAAACCACCGATTGTCGATGGATTGGCAGCGACCTGTGCGGCAGGCCGGTTGTCGCAAAAAGATTGGGCGTGTCTCGGGTTCCGGCGGTTTGGTGGAAAAGCCGTTCGCCTCGAATGTCTCGATAAACTGAGCCGGGCGGCCCACAAAAGGGTGAGGCAAGGCTCTTTCGTTCCCACACCGCAAATGCTGTCGATGGTCGGGTTGGGCGCGACAGAGTTCGAACAATTGATGGACTCCCTCGGATATGCCGCGCAGAAAGCCGGGGAGCAGACGGAGTTTCGATTGAAACAGCAGAAGCGGAAACAAAAACGGCGTGCGAAAGGAATTCCCTTAAATCCTGATTCGCCCTTCGCGTCCTTACGCGACCTGGCGAGCACCAAGTAAGATGACGGCGATTTTGCAAGAGCGCATTCGGGTCGATAAATGGTTGTGGCATGCCCGATTCTTTAAAAGCCGAACGCTTGCGGCCAAGCTCGCGGGTTCGGGCAAATTGCGGATTAATCGCGAGGTCGTACTAAAGCCCGGTGCCGCAGTGAAATCTGGCGACGTGCTGACCTTCCCAAAGGGAACGGATATTCGCGTCATTGAAATTCTGGCACTCGGTGAGAGACGCGGTCCGGCAAGCGAGGCGCAAGGCCTCTATAAGGATCTGAGCCCGCCTCAGCGACAACCGAAGGAATCGTCCGTTGCCGAAAGGCCGCGCGGTGCCGGGCGGCCGACGAAAAGCGAACGGCGCGCACTCGACCGATTCAGGGAGCGCGCCGGGTAGGATTTCAGCTTGAGGGTGCGGTGTTTGTTTGTCTTAGGACAAGGCAGAAATTGTTGGATGGCATGGCAATAGGGTCCTCAATAGTGAAGCCGCGTGCTTTCCCAGCCTTGGCGATTTCATCGATATCGCGAATTCCCCATTCGGTATTTTGCCCGCGCAGCGTTTGATCGAATTGCGCGTTGCTGGGCGCGGTGTGCGCTCCGTCTCGCTTGAAGGGACCGTAAAGCACCAGAGGGGCACCCGGCGACAGCACATGTGCGCATCCCTGGAGCAGGTTTTCGCAACAGGCCCAAGGCGCGATATGCAGCATGTTGACGCATAACGCCGCGTCGGCCGCACTTATTGGCCATTCCGGTTCCATTACATTCAGATACAGAGGCGAGGCGAGGTTTGCGGGCCCATCGGCCTGGCGGTGGGCGTTAATGCTCGCAATCGCGCCCTCATCTATGTCGGTTGGTTGCCAAATTGCATTGCCGAAGGCAGGGGCAAAATAGCAGGCGTGTTCGCCGGTTCCACTGGCGATTTCAAGGATCGTCCCGGTTTGTGGCAGGAGCGATTTCAAAACCTGCAGGAGTGGATCACGGTTGCGGGTGGTCGCGGGAGCGAAGCGGCGGACGTCTTCAGACATGAGCGGTTTATAGGCTTGGCTCCCAACGACGGCAAGCCGTGTACATAATTCTCGTTTGAGGCTATTGCGTCCGCAGTCGCTTGTTTGTATTTGACTATATGCGGTTGGTGTAGCGTGTGGATCATCCATGCGATACGAAAAGGTTTTGTTACCGGTGATGAAAATTTGCCGGCTTGGCCGAAACCGGCAAATTCGGAGTGCGAAGGAGAGAACTGAATGACCTATGTCGTCACCGAAACTTGCATCAAATGCAAATACATGGATTGCGTCGAAGTATGCCCGGTCGATTGTTTCTACGTTGGCGCGAACATGCTGGTGATCCATCCGGACGAATGCATTGATTGCGGCGTCTGCGAGCCGGAGTGCCCGGTCGAGGCCATTATTCCCGATACGGATGGCGAAGCGGAGAAGTGGTTGGAAGTAAACCGCGATTATTCGGAGAAATGGCCGAATATCACCCGCAAAGCCCCATCGCCGGAAGATGCGGACACCTTTAAGGACGAAACCGGCAAGTTCGAGAAGTATTTCGATTCGAATCCCGGCGAGAGTTAGAACGCACTAGTCGTTTCATCAATGGTACAGAGAGTTCGCTAATTTTTGGCGGGACTGTAACCATTCGGTGTGACGTGTTATAAACCTGTTCGTCATGACTTGGATTCTGGACGCCGCCACTTAGCCGTTAAGTTTTGAAATGCGACTCCGAGCCCTTTATGGGGGCTCCACTGTTGTCTCGCTATTGCGTCTGGTTTTCGGATATCTCTGGTGCGTATCAGCGGATATTTTGTGCTGAGGACACGCTTACAGGCGTGGCGATTGATGAAGAGGTAGAACGTGCCGAAGAAGAAAGCAGAAAAAGAACACTCGGAATTTAAAACCGGAAACTGGGTCGTTTATCCGACCCATGGTGTTGGCAAGGTCATGGGTGTCGAGGATCAGGAGATCGCCGGTACGCAACTTACTCTGGTGGTTATCAGTTTTGAGAAGGACCGAATGACTTTGCGGGTTCCAACGGAAAAAGCGAAAGAGTCTGGGCTCCGTAGATTATCGTCGCGCGACGAGATGAAGGGCGCGTTGAAGACACTGAAAGGCCGCAGCCGGGTTCGCCGTACCATGTGGAGCCGCCGCGCCCAGGAATATGAGGCCAAAATCAATTCCGGTGATCCGGTCTCCATTGCCGAAGTCGTGCGGGATCTTCACCGCAAGGAGGATCAACCGGATCAATCTTATAGTGAACGCCAAATTTATCAGGCCGCGCTGGACCGGCTTGCACGGGAGCTGGCCGCCGTTGAGGATATCGATGCAGAGTCGGCGACTGAGAAATTGGAAAACATGCTGAAAGCCGCCTAAAGACTGGATTCCACTGGCGGCATTCGGCAAAGGCACGATTCGGCGAAGTGAATGTCTGACGGAAATGCCTTCGCGGTTCTACGAGGGGCTCGCAGGGTTTGGGCTATTGGCTCGATTCATGGTGAATTGGAACGACTGCGCCAGCTGCACGACCAATTGAGCGGGCGGCTACAAGACGGCGATCGCTTGGTCTATCTCGGAAATTACATGGGCTACGGCCCTGATATTATAGGAACCGTTGACGAATTGTTGAGGTTCCGACGTGCGTTCTTGGCGCGAGCCCCCTTTATAGATGCGGGCGATCTGGTCTTTTTGCGAGGCAGCCAGGAAGAAATGTGGCACCGGGTATTGCAACTGCAATTCGCTGTCGACCCCGTGGAAGTGATGAGCTGGATGGGTGAGCGAGGATTGGCGGCGACGCTAACCGCTTATGCGGGCGATACCAGCGCGGATATTATGGGGCAGCGCGCCGGGGCATTAACCATCGCGCAATGGACGGGGTCGGTTCGCGCTGCCATGCAAGAACGCCATGGACACGTTGCCTTCATGAGCGCGCTGAAGCGGGCTGCCTATACCGCTGAAGAATCCTTGCTTTTCGTTAATGCGGGGATCGATACCGACAAACCCGTCGAAGAACAAAGCGATGTGTTGTGGTGGACGGGCTATAGTTTTGCGCAAATCGACAAGCCTTACGGCCAATTTGCCAGGATCGTCAGAGGATACGACCCTGATCACGGTGGGTTCCATGAGAACGATTATACTGTGACGATAGATGGTGGTTGCGGTTTTGGGGGAGATCTGTTTGCCGTGTGTTTCATGCCTGAAGGGCTGATTAGTGAATGCTTAGAAGCTTAAATCCGGGCCATTAAATTTGTCCGGACGAATTTTCTAAATTTGTCCGGACGAATTTTCTTGCGTCCAGTTTATGGATTCAATAACCTAGCGATTCAGTGAGTTATTAAAAACCACGATAAATACATAGAGAGCGTGCTTTCTAAGGCACCAAGGGGGGGGCATGGCTTACATTGACGATCCGCAAACCCAGCGGGCAAACCTCAAATTTATCAAAACTTCGATGCAAGAGCCGCTACTGTCGCGGGAGAACGAATATGATCTCGCGAAGCGGTGGCGCGACAGCCAGGACGAAGTAGCTCTGCACAAACTGGTCCGTGCTTATACGCGACTGGTGATTAGTATCGCTTCTAGGTTCCGCAACTATGGCCTGCCGATGGGCGATTTGGTCCAAGAAGGCAATGTCGGCCTGTTGC
>CAJWTF010000039.1 GCA_913046825.1 uncultured Rickettsiales bacterium
CGGCTTTGCGCCTGCCGCGCTTTACTGGCCTTGTAGCGGAAGCGGTCGACGAAGGACTGGATGTGTTTTCGCTCAGTTTGTTGACGTTCGTACATCGCTTGCTGCTGGGCGAGTTTCTCGCGGCGGGTCCGTTCGAAGCGCTCAAAATTACCGGTGTAATAGGTCAATCGTTGGTGGTCGAGATGGAGGATGCCGTCGGCCACCCGGTTGAGCAGGTCGCGGTCATGACTGACTAACAGTAGACCGTTCGGATATCGCGCGAGAAAGCCTTCGAGCCAGATCGAGGCTTCCAGATCGAGGTGGTTTGTTGGCTCATCGAGCAGCAGAAAATCCGGCTCGCTAAACAGTCCGGCGGCCAATGCGACCCGCATGCGCCAGCCGCCCGAAAACGTACCAAGAGGGCGTGACTGCGCCGCGTCGTCGAAACCTAATCCCGCTAATATACGGGCGACACGCGCCGGTGCGGAATGCGCATCGATATCGTTGAGGCGATCGTGGATTGCCGCTATGCGAGTGCCGTCACTGGCCTCTTCCAACTCGGCCAACAGCGCGGAGCGTTCTGTGTGGGCGGCCAAGACATGCTCCAGCGGTGTTTGCTCGCCGGAGGGCGCTTCCTGGGCGACGGTTCCGATGCGCGCGTTGCTTCGGTGTTGGATTGCGCCGGACTCAAGTCCTATTTCTTCGAGGATGGCTTTCAGCAGGGTCGATTTGCCAGTTCCGTTGCGACCAACCAAGCCGACACGGCCTCGCTCAGGCAGCTGCACCGAGGCGTTTTCGATCAAGACACGTCCGCCAATGCGGATGGAGAGTTCACTAAGGGTCAACATGGGATGGGGTCAATATCATGCGGCGCAGCGCTTGTCAGGCATTAGAACGGATATTTTGCGGATCAGGAACTACTTGCCGTTGGCCCACAGTGCGTCTATAACCCGCCGCCTTATCAGAATGGCAAGGTTATGGAGGCTGTCCAACATGGCGGTCGAGAAAACACTATCGATTATTAAGCCGGATGCTACCCGGCGCAATCTAACCGGGCAGATAAATGCACGGTTCGAGCAAGCAGGTCTTCGCATCGTTGCGCAGAAGCGGATGCATCTGACGCAAAAGCAGGCGGAACAATTCTATCACGTACACAGCGAGCGCGCGTTCTTTGGGGATTTGTGTGAATTTATGTCCTCGGGACCGATCGTGGTGCAGGTTCTCGAAGGCGAAGGCGCCATTGCAAAGAACCGAGAGATTATGGGCGCGACCAATCCGGCGAATGCCGATGAGGGAACGATCCGTAAGGATTTTGGTGAATCCGTGGAAGCCAATTCAGCCCACGGATCCGATGCGCCTGATACCGCCGCATGGGAGATTTCGTACTTCTTTGCTGGTTTGGAGATCGTCGGCTAACGACGCGAACAGTCGTTAGGCCAGGCAAATTAAAAGGCGCGTCATTACGGCGCGCCTTTTATTCATCCTATATGCCGGATCGCTTAGACAAGCGTTGCGGCCATCAATCCCAGAAGAATAGTGAGTCCGACCACCGACACGGAAAAGAGCTTGGTTACAAGCCCCCATGTCTTGAGGTGTTCGTCCGAGGATTTAAGATAATCGAGTTCCGGAGCCATTTCCGTGCGTCTCCCCAATAGCTTGAAATCTAAGAATTACGTATACGTTTGAAAGCCTAAGCGCAAGATATCTAAACGGCTAGACGAGGGGATTAATCGTCGCACCAGGTGCTTGGAGGTTTTCGCCTCTGATGATGGCGCGTTCCCCGTCGACCTGGACCCGACCTTCCGCGATAAGCCGCACCGCGAGCGGGTAGATCGCATGTTCCTGTGCCAGCACCCGCCCAGCCAAGGTGTCGGCATCATCCCCGGAGAGGACCGGTACCGCCGATTGTACGATAATGGGTCCCTCATCCATCGCGGGCCGGACATAATGGACGGTGCAGCCCGTATAACGAACTCCGGCTTCGAGGGCTCGCTCATGGGTGTGAAGCCCTTTGAATGACGGTAGGAGCGATGGGTGTATATTGATCAACCGATCCCGCCACTCGTCGACGAAGCCTTCCGTCAATAGACGCATAAATCCGGCAAGCGCGATGAGCTCCGTCCCGGCGGACCGTATTTCTTGATCTAATGCGGATTCGAAACTCTCTCGATCGGGATAATCCTTGTGCGGAACGACAGCGGTCGGAATGCCGGCGGTCGAAGCCCGCTCCAGTCCGCCCGCTCCTGGAATATTGGAAATAACGCGGACGATTTCGCCCGGAAACCCTGGCGCTAAGGAGGCGTCGATCAACGCTTGTAGATTACTGCCCCGGCCAGAGATCAGCACGGAAAGTTTCAACCGACCCTCCAACCTATCATTCCTCGATGGTGATTTCGGGGCCGCCGTCCCGTTCGATGATCCGGCCGATCTCATAGACTAATTCGCCGTGCTCGCGGAGCACTTCCATGGCTTGCTCAGTGGTGTCCGGGTGGAGGATCAACACCATCCCGATGCCCAGATTGAAGGTTCGCTGCATCTCTTCGCTCGGGACATTCCCGGCATCCGCAATCCATTCGAAGACTGGTAGCGATGGCCAAGACAATTTATCGAGACGGGCGCCTAGGCCGTCCGGGATGACTCGCGGAAGGTTTTCGACCAATCCGCCACCTGTAATATGGGCAATTCCATGGACGCCACCGGTTCCGATCGCGGCGAGGCAAGATTTCACATAGATTTTCGTCGGCGCGAGCAGCGATTCGCCGAGGCTCTGCCGAAAATTGAAGGGAGCAGGGGCATCAAATGTAACACCCGTATGCTCGATTACGCGACGAACCAGTGAAAAACCGTTCGAATGGACGCCGTTCGATGCCAAGCCGAGCAAGATATCTCCGGCGGCAACCTTCTGTCCGTCGATGACATTCGTGCGCTCGACGGCACCGACCGTAAATCCGGCCAGATCGTATTCCCCGTCGCCGTACATGCCTGGCATTTCGGCCGTCTCACCACCGATAAGGGCGCATCCGGCCTGACGGCACCCATCCGCGATGCCTGAGACCACCGCAGCTGCCACATCGGCCTCTAAATGACCGGTAGCCAAGTAATCTAGGAAAAACAACGGTTCCGCGCCTTGCACCACTAGGTCATTTACGCACATGGCGACCAAATCGATGCCTACGGTATCATGAATGCCGGTATCGAAGGCGAGTTTGAGTTTCGTGCCGACGCCGTCTGTCGCGGCGACCAGTAACGGATCTTCGAATCCGGCGGCGCGCAGGTCGAACAATCCGCCAAAGCCGCCGAGGGTGGCATCGGCGCCACGTCGCGCGGTCGACCGGGCCAACGGTTTGATTGCTTCGACGAGAGCGTTTCCTGCGTCAATGTCCACGCCCGCGTTGCGGTACGTCATCGGAGTATTTGGGGGCGGAGCGGCTATGGTGTCCTCACGGTGAAACTTGTATATATCAATAGGCCGAAAATACTTCATCCGGAGACGTTTGCAATGTCCGATCGATGGGCCTTGCCCAGTAGTGTGTTTGCGAGCGCGGTAATCGTCCTAATCTTTTCGGCCGGAACCAGTGCAGCGGATGTGCGTAACCTCTACACGATGAAAGGCATCGCGGTCGATGAGCGTGCCGCCGACGAATTGGAAGCCAAGACGCGTGGGATCGAACAGGCCCAACAGGACGCGCTGCAACAGCTGATCGAGAAAATAACACTGAGGGACGATTACGACCGTCTTCCGGATATCGATATAAAAGCTGTTCGGCGGGCGATTCGCGATTACGCGGTCACGGAAGAGAAATTCGGCGGCGGTCGATATGTCGCTAAGTTGACGGTTCGGTTCAAGCGCGACGCCGTGCGGGAGATGCTCCGCCAACGCGAGGTGCCCTTGGCGGAGACGGAGAGCCAGCCGGTTGTCGTCCTCCCGGTCTACCGCGCCGCGGGCTCTTTACTCCTCTGGGACGATCCGAATCCTTGGTATACGGCTTGGGCGAATAGATCCTCGCCAAACGGTCTGCTGCCGATGACCGTGCCGCTTGGCGATTATTCCGATGTCGCCGTCATTAGCGCCGAGCAAGCATTGAACGGCAGTGAAGAGCTTCTATCCGCTATTGCTCGTAAATACGACGCCATTGGAACATTGGTGACGGTGGCAGAGTTGATCGTTGATCCACGCACCGGGGTTCCCTCCATCGAAGTGTCGATGAGCCGATTCGGACGGGCGGATGCCGGGCGCACATTCGTGCGAAGCTTTTCGGCCTCGCCGGACGGTGACATAGAAACCTTGTTGAAGGCAGTCGTCGAGGCGCTGATCATTCGAGCCGAGGAAGACTGGAAACGAGACAATTTGCAACGTGTCACCGGACAGCAACGTATGAGTATTCTCGTGCCGTTGAAATCACTGTCGAACTGGCTGACAATTCGCAATCGTATGACCCAGGTCTCTCCGATCATCGACATGAAATTGGTCCGTATGTCGGTAGAGGAAGCCGTGCTCGACCTGAAATATTCCGGCGGACCCGACCAATTGCGGCTGTCGATGGCGCAAAGCAATCTCGATCTCCGATTTAAGCGCGATCAAGGCGGCTACATATTGCGGCTTGGCCGGCCGTGATAATGCTGGCGGGGTAGGGAATCGCATGTATCGCGCTTTGCCGAATATAGTGACCGTATTGCGGATTCTGGCCGTCCCTGTGGTGGTCGTCTTAATGATGGACAATGCGTTGGCGACAGCGTTCTGGGTCATTCTAGTGGCCGGGCTAAGTGACTGGCTGGATGGGTTTCTCGCGAAACGGCTGGATGCGGTGACGCGTCTTGGCACTTATCTCGATCCGATTGCCGACAAAACGTTGCTGATCGCTGTGTTCGTTTGTTTGATCCTTATGGGGTTAATTCCAGGCTGGATCGTTTGTTTAATGATCATGCGGGATTTGCTGATCATTGGCGGCGTCCTGTTGTCGAACGTTATAGAGTTAGATTTGAATGTGGAGCCGATTGCGGTCAGCAAGCTGAATACGGTTCTACAAATAGCATTGGTTATGTCCGCGTTGATGCAGCCCGCATTGGAACTCGAGCTTCCATATCTGACAGACGTCCTCATATATCTCGCGGGACTGACGACAATCGTCTCGGGGACCTTGTATTTAAGCCGGTGGACCGGCGGATTTGGTACTCAGCGAGTAAGGAATTTGATGGAAGCGAGAGGGAAATGACAACACGGCAGAGGGCGCTTTCATGGATCGGGGCATTCGCGCTGTTTATCGGTTTAGTGTTGTTGTTCGAATCGATCCTCCTCCCTTTCCTTGTTGGTTTGGCGGTCGCGTATTTCCTTGACCCGGTGTGTGATCGACTGGAGGCGATGAATTGTTCGCGCACGGTGGCAACATCGCTGGTGACGGCGGGTTTTTTCCTCATCTGCATCTTGGCTTCCGCCATACTCGTACCTGTTTTATACAAGCAGGTTGTTCAGTTCTCCGCGCAACTGCCGGATTTAATTGCCCGGATCGAATTAAAAGCGCGTCCATTGATTGAGTATTTCGCCGATATCAAGGCGCAAAATGAGGAAGGCCTGCAAGATTTCCTTCGGGCGTCGCTGGGCAGTGCGGCGAAGATGTTGGGCAATGTGGGATCGCGCCTGGTCAGTGGGCTCGGCGCCGTCGCGAACTTGTTCGCCTTGCTGATCGTGACGCCGGTGGTGGCCTTCTACCTGCTGCGAGATTGGGATCGGTTGGTCGGTGCCGTGGACAGTTGGTTGCCGCGTGCCCATGCTGAGACGATCCGTGAACAATTACGACTTATCGACGAGACCTTGGCCGGTTTCGTGCGGGGCCAATTTAGCGTCTGCGTACTCTTGGGTGTTTTCTATGCCATCGGGTTGACCGCATTCGGCCTGCCCTTTGGCGCGATTGTCGGTCTGGCGACCGGTTTGCTGTCGTTTATTCCCTATGTGGGCATGCTAAGCGGATTTGCGGTCGGTCTCGGCCTCGCGATTGCTAAATTTGACGATCCGATGGATATCGGTCTGGTCATTGGCGTGTTCTTGGTTGGGCAAGTCTTGGAAGGAAATTTCCTGACGCCGAAATTGGTGGGCGAGCGCGTTAATTTACATGCCGTTTGGATATTGTTCGCGTTAATGGGTGGTGGTGCGGTTTTTGGTTTCGTTGGCATTATGTTGGCGGTGCCCGTCGCGGCGGTGATAGGCGTCATGGTGCGCTTTATGCTGGGCCAGTATTTGGCGGGCCCACTCTATGGCGGTACCAATGAAGCGGTACCCGAGGATCGGGATACGGTGTGAGTGCTGGCCGCCAACTGGTCCTTGAATTTCCCCATCGCCCGGCGCTTGGTAAGATTGATTTTCTCGTCAGCGATTGCAATATGGACGCGGTCGGCTGGATCGATCGCTGGCCCGATTGGCCGGGCCCAGCACTAGCCGTCTACGGACCTCCCGACTGCGGCAAAACCCATCTGGCCCATGTCTGGCGCAATCGATCCAGCGCAGTTCTGATCTCAGGGCCTGAACTCGGCGACCGTGCGGCGCCCGATATCCTGGGAGGTGCCGATAGTTGCGCGGTCGACGATGCGGATGCGCTCTCGGACGAGGAAGCATTGCTGCATCTCTACAATCATATCGCGGAGATTGGCGGGAAACTTTTGCTCGCAGGTCGCCATCCTCCCGCGCGCTGGTCGTTGAAACTGGCCGATTTAGCCTCCCGAGTGGCGGCGGCGCAAGCGGTGGAGATCCGGCCGCCCGACGACGAGCTGCTGGGGGCGCTTTTAGTCAAACTTTTTTACGACCGCCAGCTGACGGTTAGCAAGGACGTCCTAGTTTACCTATTGGCGCGCATGGAGCGATCCTTTGCCGCCGCGAGCGCTATTGTAGACGCCTTGGACCAATTAGGCTTGGCCGAACGCCGCGGTGTCACGGTGCCGCTTGCACGTACTGTATTGAACGAACTCGAAACAAACTCTGATACCAACGGGGAGGATTGAAAGAAATGGACCTTGGATTGTCCGGTAAGAGAGCCATTGTATGCGCGGCGTCGAAAGGGCTTGGAAAAGCCTCCGCATTGTCACTGGCGCGCGAAGGCGTCGATCTTGTGATCAACAGCCGCACGGCCGAAACCCTTGAGGCGACGGCGGCGGAGATCGCGCAAGAGACAGGCGTCACGGTCACACCTATCGCCTGCGATATCACGACCGAGGACGGGCGCGCGAAAGTACTCGCAGCGTGCCCCTCTCCCGATATCCTAATCAATAACGCGGGTGGCCCACCCCCCGGTGACTTTCGCAATTGGGACCGCGACGATTGGATCAAGGCAGTTGACGCCAACATGCTGACGGGGATTTTCCTGATCAAAGCGGTCGTGGATGGTATGATCGAGCGGAAATTTGGCCGGATCGTCAATATAACATCGGCGGCGGTGAAGTCGCCCATCGATATCCTCGGCCTCTCCAATGGCGCGCGCGCAGGCCTTACCGGTTTTTGTGCGGGCATTTCCCGTAAAACAGCGGTCCATAACGTGACCATCAACAATATTCTACCGGGACCGTTCGCTACAGACAGATTTCATTCGAACATTCAGGTGCAGGCCGAAGCGGCCGGCAAGACTTTCGATGAGATGCTGGCGACCCGGAATAGCCAAAACCCATCGGGACGGGCCGGTGATCCGGCAGAATTTGGCGATGCCTGTGCATTCCTGTGCAGTTCTAAATCCGGCTTCATCGTCGGCCAGAATCTGTTGCTCGACGGTGGTGCGTTCAACAGTACATTCTAAGGGAAACTGCGGATACGGCGGGCGGCGGCTTTCCGCTCGCCGCCTCGCGGATAGGGGGATGGGCGATGCGAACCTTCGAAGGTGTGCGGGTGATAGACTTCACCCAGGTGATCGCCGGTCCTTTCGCGACATACCAATTGGCCTTGATGGGCGCGGATGTCGTGAAAATCGAACAGCCGGGCATCGGCGATCAAGGCCGCCAGATGTATCCACTTGATGACAAACTTCAGGCCGCTAAATACTCAGCGATTTATTTGAGCGCCAACGCAGGTAAGCGCTCCATAACTCTCGATCTAAAACATCCGGATGCGAGGGAAGTGATCCATCGCCTGGTGAAAGATGCCGACGTCGTGGTTGAGAATTTCAAGGCCGGTACCATGGACCGCATGGGATACGGTTGGGATGATCTGCGTGCGATAAATCCGAAGCTCATCTATTGCGCCGTGACAGGGTTCGGGCAAACCGGACCGCGCTCACAATCGGCTGCCTACGACCCGACCGTGCAGGCGCTTTCCGGCGTGATGGCGGTCAATGGGACAGCGGCGACAGGGCCGATGCGGGTAGGCGCGGTTGTTGTTGATATGGCGGCGGCGATCACTGGAGCGTTTGCGATTGCGGGTGCCTTGTTCAAGCGTGAGCGGACCGGCGAGGGCGCGATGATCGACCTCTCCATGCAAGATGTGGGCGGGTCGCTCACTTCGCCGAATTTGCTGCAAACGGCGTTCGGTTTCGAGCCAGTGCGCATGGGCAGCCGTTCGTTGTCGGGCAACCCGGTCGCAGACACTCATCCGACGAAAGACGGTGTATTGTTGTTGATGCCTGCGATTGAAGCGCAGACGGCGAAGATCTGGGGCGTGATCGGGCGGCCGGAGATGGGTGAGGATAGTCGTTTCTCAACACTCGAAGCGCGCCTGGAGCACCAAACGGAATGTCTGCAGGAGTTACGAGCGGCTTTGTCCGAAGATATGGCGGCGAATTGGGAGAAACGTTTTGCCGCGGCCGCTGTGCCCGCGGCGGCGGTATTGCAGTTGCCGGTCGTGCTTTCCGACTCTCAGCTTGCCAATCGCCAATTGTTTGGCGAGACCCGATCGCCGATGGACGGCAGAGCGTTGCCGTATACAAATACACCCTTCAAGGTTTCCGGTGAGGAGACCGGGGCTGACGTTCCGCCACCGCTGGTCGGCGCGGACACTGAGGCGGTGTTGACGGAAATTGGCTATGGCGTGTCGGAGATACAATCGCTGCGGGACCGAGCCGTTATTTAATTCAGCTCAACGCGCGGGTTTAAGGTTCGGTAGGCGATGTCAACGACTAGGTTGGTAATGACGACGAAGAACCCCAAGACCAAGATGTCGGACTGGATCATCGGATAATCGCGCCGGATGATCGCTTCAAAGATGACCTGCCCGATCCCTGGCCATGCAAAGATCGACTCCAAAACCACGGTGCCCCCCAATAGATCGGTGAATTGCAGCCCGCTAATCGTCAAAGTTGGGATAATCGCGTTGCGCAGGGTGTATTTATAAATGACCTTACCTTCGCCCAAGCCGAGAGAGCGCGCGGTATCGACATATTCCTTGTTCATCTCGTCCGGCATGCTGGAGCGGGTCAGACGGGTCGTATAGGCCGCCTGCCGGAAGCCGATCGCGATGGCGGGCAGGAGGAGGTAGACGAGGCTCTCCCATAGGTTTTCGAGTGGGTTGGTATATACCGATGAGAGCAGCCAGCCGAGGTGTAGGGAAAAGGCGAGGATTGCCATGATCGCGAACCGGAACTCCGGTATCGAAATGCCGATAAGCGCCATGATTTGGATTGAATTATCGATATAGGTATTTCGTTTGAGTGCCGCTAAGGTGCCCATGGGAATGGCAATCAACATCGACAATATCATCCCGGTGATCGCGAGATAGGCGGTCTCGGGGATACGATCGAACAATTCCAGGCTGACGTCACGCCGAGTGATCAGGGATTTGCCGAGGTCGCCTTGCAAAATCCGTCCGGTCCATTTTCCTATTGCGCGTGTAGCGGCTGGTCGAGCCCCAATTCCTTGGTCAGCGCGATGCGTACTTCCGGGTCCTCGATATCCTCCTCGCCGATCATAATGTCGATAATGTCGCCCGGTAGAAGCTGGATGAAGAGGAATACAACGACGGTTAGGACGAACAGAACCGGGATCAGATAGACAAAGCGGCGGATGGTATATGTGAGCATATGAGCGAAGCGGTACCAACGGTTGCTGGGACGAGACGGGTGCAGGGACACTTAAAGTTCTGCGGCATCGCCGCAAGTTCCCATGCTGTTTAAGTCTCTTCTGGTATGGAAAGTCGTATCAATCGACCAGATTTGGGTCCGATTGACGCCCAATCGTTGAAGGTAAATTCCAGTGTGGCCAGGGCACAGGTCGGGAATTTGGTGTTCAATTGTCGCATGGCGGAGGGGGTGCCATCGGCGACCAAATATCCCGTCAATTGCTCTAATGCCGGGTTGTGCCCGATGACAAGAATTGTAGCATCGCCGCTCGCAATGTCAGAAATTCTTTTGAATACAATATCTAGGTCGAAATTGTATAACCCTTCCTCGACTTTGATTGTACGGCTTCCGCTCAAATGCGGGAGAATGCCAGCCAAGGTTTCTCGGGCGCGTTGTGCAGAAGAGCATAGTATGAGTGAAGGATTTACAGCCCATTCAGCGAGCCGTTGCCCCATAGTATTCGCATCGCTATGGCCTCGTTCCGCTAAGGGGCGGTCGATATCTCTTAACTCTGGCGCGGATTTTGCCCTGGCATGGCGTAGGAGATTTAGCGTAACCATATAAAACCTTTTGGCTATGTTATGATGGCCGCGTTAGAAAGCGAAATGTCACCAAAACGCCGCCTAGACAGAGTTATTGAATAGTTACCTTGGTTGCCGATACGCCATCGGCAATATTGGAAGGACGAAGAAGGAATGGTTCAGCCACAACAATTGACGCGACGCGAGGTGCAGGAGATGCAAGCTGCGACGCCGAGGATTGATTTGACCTCGAGCGAACGGTTTATTAACCGTGAATTGTCGTGGCTGGAATTCAACATGCGCGTCCTGGCGGAGGCCAACAATCCGGCAAATCCATTGTTGGAGCGGGCACGATTCCTATCGATTTCTGCCAGCAATATGGACGAGTTTTATATGGTTCGGGCTGCTGGACTGACGGGACAGGTGGACGCGGACATTACAGAACGCAGCCAAGACGGCATGTCTCCATTAGAGCAATTGAACGCAATCCGTGAGAAGGTCACGGAACTGCTCGATGGTCAAGATGATTGTCTCGCTAAACTGCTCGCGGAATGCAAGGCCTCAGGTCTCGAAGTTGCCGATGTCGCCGCTTTGAATGCCGAGGATCATGACTGGCTGGTTTCCTGGTTCGACAAGCAAGTTTTCCCGGTTATCACACCGCTTGCGATCGATCCCGCCCATCCGTTCCCGTTCATCCAAAATGGCAGTGTGGTCTTCGCGCTCGAATTGCGGCGCGAGATGGATGAGAAGGAAATGAAAGGCCTGATCATCATCCCGCACCAGATCGATCGTTTCGTGCGACTACCGGGCCGGGACATTCGATTTGTCGCGTTGGAAGACATTATTGATCTCAATTTGGGTCGGCTATTCCCCGGTTTTGATGTCGAGGGTTGCGGCATGTTCCGCATCATCCGCGATAGCGAGGTCGAGATCGATGAAGAAGCGGAAGACTTGGTCCGGACGTTCGAGAGCGCTTTGAAGCTCCGCCGCCGCGGCCATGTTATCCGTCTCGACTTTGACGAAAAGATGCCCAAAGAATTCCGCCAGTTCGTGATGCATGAATTTGACGGAGAATTTACCCATATCTTCTCACGTCGCCGCATGCTTGGCATTGGCGATATCAAACAAATTATTGTCGACGAGCGCAGAGACCTGCAATACGGGCGGATGAACGTCCGTTTCCCGGAACGCGTTCGAGAATACGGTGGTGATATATTCGCGGCAATTCGCGCTAAGGATTTCGTCGTCCACCACCCTTATGAGAGTTTTGATGTCGTCGTACAATTCCTGCGCCAGGCGACCCGTGACCCGGCGGTCGTGGCGATCAAGCAGACGCTGTATCGAACCTCCGACGATTCGCCAATTGTGGGTGCGCTCATCGAAGCGGCGGAAGCAGGAAAATCGGTGACCGCGTTGATCGAGTTGAAGGCGCGTTTCGACGAAGAAGCGAATATTCAGCTCGCCCGAGATTTGGAGCGCTCCGGCGTCCAGGTCGTCTACGGCTTTATTGATCTGAAGACACACGCGAAAGTCTCGCTCGCCGTCCGCCGCGAAGCGGCGGATCTACGCACATATGTTCATTTCGGAACGGGAAATTATCACCCGATCACGGCTCGGATTTATACGGATTTAAGCTTTTTTACCTCGGACGAAGCATTGGGTCGCGACGCTGCGCGCCTGTTCAATTACATGACGGGTTATGCGACGCCGGATCAAATGGAGAAGCTGGAATTCTCGCCCGCGACCCTGAAACCGACATTGCTACGGCTCATTGAGGAAGAAGCAGAGCATGCCAAGGCCGGCCGTCCTGGAGCGATTTGGGCTAAGATGAATTCCTTGGTCGACGGCGAAGTGATCGATGCGCTCTACAAAGCCAGCTGCGCCGGCGTCAAGATTGAATTGTTTATTCGCGGTATTTGCTGTCTACGGCCACGTGTGCCCGGGTTGTCGGATAATATTCGCGTGAAAAGCATCGTCGGGCGGTTCTTGGAACATAGCCGGATCGTGTGTTTCGGCGCTGGTGAGAAATTGCCGTCAGCCGCCTGCAAGGTCTATCTATCGTCGGCCGATTGGATGCCACGAAATCTGCACAGACGGGTTGAAACCTTCATTCCCGTCGACAATTTGACGGTCAAAAAGCAGATCGTCGAACAGGTGATGGTTGCCAATAAAAATGACATCGCGCAAAGTTGGGAAATGCAACCAGATGGCTCGTTTGAGCGACTTTCTTCAGGACCGGATGACTTTTCCGCGCATACCTATTTCATGACAAATCCTAGTTTATCCGGGCGTGGCAGTGCCCTTGAAAAATGCCGTCCCATGATGCCATTAGCGTTGCAACGGCGATAGTGTTGTGCTCGACATGTTGAGAGGCAGGAAAGCTGGAAAACGCAAAGGCCCGGTAGCCGTCATCGATATTGGATCAAACTCTGTCCGGCTCGTTGTGTATGACGGGGCAAAACGTGCGCCACTTCCCGTGTTCAATGAAAAAGTGATTTGTGGGTTGGGACGCGGCCTTGATGTAGATGGGGCGATTTCACCCGAAAACATCGATATGGCGCTCAATTGTCTAAATCGGTTTTTCGCATTGACGGATTCCCTAGGTGTGCGCCATGTACAAACGGTCGCGACCGCGGCGGTGCGCGAAGCGAGTAACGGAAAATCTTTTGTCGATCGTGTCCAACGGGAATGCGGATTGACGGTCGAAGTCATCTCGGGCGGTCGCGAAGCGGAGTTATCCGGCTACGGGGTCCTCTCCGGAATTCCAGATGCCACCGGGATAATGGGTGACCTTGGGGGTGGTAGCGTCGAGTTGGTAGGGCTTGGTGACGGTCGACTTCGGGAAAACGCCACGCTGCCGCTTGGTGCGCTGCGTGCCGTTCACGATGCCAGTGTCGATAGGGTGGACGCGGATCGTTGTATCGATCAACATTTGGCCGGTCTTGACTGGTTGAACACTTTTGAAGGCCAATCTTTCTATGCTGTTGGCGGGGCGTGGCGCGCGCTCGCGCGCGTACATATGGATCAGGCGCGGTATCCGATACATGTGATTCAGCAATATACGCTGAGCGCGGCGGAGGCATTGGATTTTTTTCGTTTTGTGGGCCATTTGAGCCAAAATACCCTGAAAGGCGTGCAAGGCTTAAGCCGCCAACGGATCGATTCCGTTCCCTATGCGGCCCGTCTGCTGGAACGCTTGATCCAAGCAACACGGGTTGAGAACATTCTTTTCTGCGCCTACGGCTTGCGTGAAGGGTGCTTATATGACCGGCTTTCCAAAAGACTAAAGATGCAGGATCCATTGATCGCCATGACCCAGGAGGTCGCCGGGCGTGCCGGCCGGAGCACATCTGACGGCGAGACGTTGGCGAAGTGGACAGCTCCCATATTTGAAGGAGAGACGCCGGCGAAAGCGCGCCTGCGCCATGCCGCGGCGAACCTGGCCGATATTGGGTGGTCGGAACATCCGGACTACCGTGCGGAACAGGTATTCCTGCGTATCTTGAGAATGCCGATCGTTGGGCTGACCCACGAGGAACGGGCGATGTTGGCGCTTTCGGTCGCGTCGCGGCATTCGTCCTTGGACGGCATCATTAGACGCTGGGAAATCGACAGATTGCTCTCCCCAGCGAAAATGGCCGAAGCCCGCGCAGTCGGTCTTGCGGTGCGGCTCGCCTATACCTTAACGGGCGGCGCGATAGGCCTGTTGGAAGCCAGCCGGTTAGCGCGCGAGGGTGATCGACTGATGCTTCTCTTGCCGGCACATGCGGATATCCTGGTCGGGGATGTTGTCGAACGCCGGTTCCGCGCGCTAGCGAAAAGTCTCAATTGCGATTATGAAGTGTTGTTTGTCGACGAGCCGAGCGCGCAAGCGGCTACGGCATAACATTGCCGGTTTATTTGATGGCTATGCTTTGTTCGTGACGAAGTAAAATCGACTGTTTTCCGGCCTTCTCGCGAAATAATACAAATTCTCCACGGTAAGTGCCGGTCGGCCAAGTAGGCCGTTTAGCGATTTTTCTTCCGACCAGATCAAATCTAATTTGCGCGTCTTTCTCAAAGCGTTTTCGGTTTTCCGCAAAGATTTTGCCGTCGGGGCCGAAGATGCGGAGCAAATATGCGTCGCCGGTGCGGCCTCCAGCGAAATCCACATGAAAGGCGATGGCTGGAGCTTTGCGCGACAGTCGGTCGCGGACATGCAGGCCATAAAGGAGAGCTTGCCGGTTTAGTGGTGTATCGGCGAAACCAGTCGCGACTAAGAAATATTTTCGATATTGCAGTTTGGCGAGTGACGCTCCTGTCCACAGAGGGTTTTTTGGGCCCTTGCAATCGTTTCCGTTTGCCTTGCCCACGAAAGGGTCAATGGTTTTGCCGGAATGATTGATCTCGAAGTGCAAGTGGGGAAATTCCGTCAAGCCGGAAAGGCCGACCAAGCCAAGGCGTTGCCCGGTTCTTACTTTCATACCAAGTTTAACCGCGACACTCCCTTTCCGCATATGGGCGTACTGGGTTCTCCATCCGTTGCCGTGATCGATGACGACGAAGTTGCCCGCACCTCGATGGAAAGCCAATTTTTTACCGAAGAGCTTCATATGCACGTCGCGGACACCGTCGCGTTTCCGTATTACGGTGCCGGCCGCCGCCGCCACGACCGGCACGCCCCGATCCATGAGGTCCAGATTGCGCAGGCGGAAGTCAGTGCCCTTGTGGCCGTTATAGGTGTTAATGCCGCAGGCGTGGTCGGCGGTACTAGCGCTGGGATCTAGATCGACGTGAGACTGGATGTAGCACTCGTCCGGAAAGCCACACTGCACCGGCAAGGAAAAAGTCTGCAGTTCCGCGTCCGCCGCCGCACTGCCTGATAGCAGTGAAATAGTCAGAAGAATTGATAGTGATGCAATCGCCCGAAGCATCGGGTGGTTAGCCTTCGTCACTGTCGGTAATGTCGATCAGTCGTATTTTCTTACCCTGGGCCGTGAGACCAAGGCGACCGCTCTTAAGGGCGAGAGCCCGTTCTCCGAAAACTTCTTTTCGCCAACCCTTGAGTGCGGGTACGTCAGCATTGTTGGAGGCCGCGATGCGTTCCAGTTCGTCGGCGGAAGCAATTAATTTTGGAGCGACCTTGGCTTCTTCGCAGCAGAGTTTCAGTAATGTTTTTAACAAGTCGGTGAGCGGCCCGAGCCCACTTGGTAGTCGCTCGCGTGAGTCGACTTGCGGGCGATCTTCTTCCGGTGTTGCCACTCCCCGGGCGATGGCGTCCAACAGACCTTCCGCCATCCGACCGTCGGCAAAGCCGCGCTGTATGCCCCGTATTCGGGTCAAGGCATCTGCGGTGTTTGGTGTGTGCGCGGAAATATCCAATAACGAATCATCACGCAGTAATCGATTCCGGGGAATGTCGCGTCGTTGCGCTTGAGCTTCACGCCAGGCCGCGACCTCGCGCAGGACCGCCAGGAATTTTGCGTTTGTCGTGCGGCTTTTGATGCGCTTCCACGCTTCCCGCGGGTCCATGCGATAGGTGGCTGGGTCTGTCAGGATTTCCATTTCCGAGCTCAACCAGTTTTCCCGGCCGGTTTCTTCTAAATCCGCTGCCAGGCTTTGGTACGCCGTTCGCAGATGCGTGACGTCCGACAATGCGTAAACAAGCTGCTTTTCCGTTAATGGGCGATGGGACCAATCGGCGTAGCGGGATGTTTTTTCAAGCGTGATCCCGACTATTTTCGAAATGAGCGTGCCATATGCGACTTGATCGCCGAAGCCGCACACCATGGCGGCGATTTGCGTGTCGAAAAGAGGTTTCGGGACCTCGCCGAACAGATTGAAGAAGATTTCGTTGTCCTGCCGGCTCGCGTGCATCACTTTTAAAATATCCGGATTTCCGAATAATCCGGCGAGCGGCGTGAGATCGATCCCGGGTGCCAGTGCGTCGATGACGACTTCGTCTTCCGGGCCCGCTATTTGAATCAAGCAGAGGATCGGATAATAGGTTTTCTCACGGACGAATTCTGTATCGACCGTTACGAATTCGGCGTCCTTCTGGCGGTCGCAGAAGGCGGCGAGGGTATTTGTGTCGGCGATCGGTTGGATCGGCATGGTGATAAAGGGATACACGGAAATGCGGGTCCATGAAAGACCCGCCGTGCGAGTTCCGAACGTTGAAAGGGTGAAGCAATGGAAAGCCGGTTGATCGAGTTGGAGTTGCGGGTAGCTCATTACTAGCAAACGGTGGATGATCTGAATGGCGTGATCACACGTCAGCAGTCTGAGATTCAAAACCTTGAACGGCAGGTCGAAATGATTCTCGCACATATCCGTAACCGCGAGACCGGCGAAGCCGTTGAAATATAGTTAAATTGTTTGACCGAACCCGTTGGTCCACCAGTTGCATTGTAAGCGCGTCTCAAGTGTATCGGAGTGTGGTATCGCGTCTTCGAGAGACTAAAAGATTGGAACATTAGTGCCTGTCGAGAGCGTCAAAACGCTACAAAATCGTTATGGTCCCTCATATCGCTGGCTCGTTACCGCGACCGGCATGATGGGCGCGATGGTGATGATCCTCTCCTCGACCATGGTGAACGTGGCGGTGCCTAGCATCATGGGGACGTTCGGTGTCGGTCAGAGTGAAGCGCAATGGATGTCGACGGCGTTCTTGGCGGCGATGACTGCCAGCCAACTGCTGGGCGCTTGGGTTTTGTCGATTTTTGGGCCGCGTGTGGGGTATATCGGCGCGGTAAGTATCTTTGTCGCGGGATCGTTTCTGGGGGCGTTTGCACCCAATATCGATATTCTGATCCTCTCACGGGTGATCCAAGGTTTTGCCGCCGGTGTCGTGCAGCCGCTTGCGATGGTGACCATCTTCAAGGTGTTTCCGCCGGAAAAACGTGGTCTGGCGCTTAGCCTATATGGCGGCGGGATCATGATTGCGCCAATCCTGGGGCCCATCGTGGGTGGCATCACGATCGATGCCTCAAGTTGGCGCGAACTGTTCTACATACCATTGCCGATCGCCGGGCTAGCCATGCTTTTGGGCAGCTTCTTTATGCCGACGCGCGACCCGGATATGAAACGCCTACCGTTTGACTGGACCGGCTACGCGCTGATCGCGGGGGCATTGATTTGTCTGCTGACCGCTATTGCGAACGGTCAACGCGATGGATGGCTCTCGGACAGCATTCTATTAATGGGCGGCGGCGGCATCGTGTTGGGTGCGGCATTCGTCTATTCGCAATTGCGGGCGGATGCGCCAATCCTCGATTGCGCGGTCTTCCGAAATCCGCAATTTGCGGCCGCCGCTGCCTTGGGGTTTGTCTTCGGTGCGGGAAATTTCGCGTCGACCTATATCATTCCAGTTTTTGTGCAAACCGTGCAAAATTTCACACCTACAGCGGCGGGTATGGTGACGGCTCCGGCCGGGCTTGTCGTGATGTGTTTCTTTCCGATCGGGGGGCGACTGGTGGACAGTTTTCCGGCGCGGTATCTGGCCATGATAGGCCTTGGGTTATTCGCCTTTGGAGCGGCTCTATTGCATGGCACGGACGTGAACACCGCGTTTTGGATATTGGCGTTCTACGTCATTATCGGACGTTTGGGACAGAGTATTATGTTGCCCGCGATCAATGTGTCGGCCTTGCGGGCTTTGCCACCGGAACAGCTCAATAATGCTTCTGGTTCGATTAACTTTATTCGCATGATGGGCGGTGCGTTTGGAGTAAACCTACTAGTCGTGTTTATGGAGCAACGTACTGAATTCCATGCGATCTCAATGACCGCTACTCAAACGGCGCATAACGAAGCCAGCCGCGAGCTGTTGAGTATGGTCTCGGAACTATTGCACGATAGCGGTGTCGCGGACGCGGTCTTACAGCCCGGTGCGCTCCATTTCTTGGGGCGGGTCGTCGAAGCTCAGGCGCAGACGATGGGTTTCCAAGACGGATTTATGATCATCGCCGTAGTGTTCGTTGCCGCGCTGCTACCGGCGATACTGATGGGAAAGGGAACCCGCGGCCAGAAATAATGCGCGCTATTTGGCGGCCGCCTTGAGAGGGCCACGCGCGGCTTCGATTTCCACCGCGCTCATACCGAGTTCGCCAAGAATTTCCGATGTGTATTCGCCGATATCGGAGAGATCGCCGGTTGTCGCCATCATCTCGCCATCTACCGCGAAAGGCAGCGATGGCGCGCGAAAGCTGCGGCCATCGGGCATCTTCGAAGTCACGAGGCCGCCCGGACGTAACACATGCGGATTCTGAAAATTATCTGCAGGTTTGTTGATCGGAGAGAACGGAATGCCCCGTTCCTCGAAATCCGCCAACAAGTCATCATAGCGCCGCGTTGCGACGGCCTCTGCAACGACCGGGATCGTCCAGCTTCTGGCGTTGATTTGATCCATCCGTGTTTGCAAACGAGAATCCGTTAAAAAGTCATTCAATTCCAGATATTTACAGAGTATCGCCCATTGGCTCTCGGTGACGGCGGAGATGAAGATCTGGCGTTCGTCGGCAGTTACAAAGATGTCGTAGACCGGCCATGAGAAATCGCGCTCCGGCATTGGAGGCGGATTGGTGCCCTCGAGTTCGAACTGCACCATATGCTGGGCAACGAGCAACAACCCGTTCTCGAATAAACCGATGCGGATGTCACGGCCTTGATTGGTTTCTCGCCGCTCCACGATGGCGCCCATAACGGAAAAGGCGCCAAACAATCCACCGAAGATATCGACGGCGGAGGAGCCGAACCGCAGGGGGCGGCCCGTGGGGCCCGTCATATAGGCGAGCCCGGTCATCATCTGCACGACTTCATCTAATGCGGTGCGGTCCTGATAGGGACCTTCAAGGAAGCCTTTGTGGGAGGCCAAGATCAGTTTTGGGAACTTCTCCCGCAGAACTTTCGGATCGGCACCCATCTTCGCGAGCGACACATCGCGGAAATTATCGACGAAGACATCCGCTGTCGCCAAGAGCTTATCCAGCGCTGCTTTCCCCGCTTCCGTAGTAAGGTCGAGTTGAACCGATTTCTTCCCCCGATTGAACAGTGGGAAGAAGGGACTGCCCATCCCGGTCAGATCGCGTGTCTTGTCGCCTGCCGGAGGTTCTACTTTTATGACTTCCGCACCCATGAGACCGAGGAACATGCCGCAAGATGGTCCCATGATCATGTGGGTCATCTCGACGACCCGAATGCCATTTAAGGGTTGGAACTCTTGGCTCATCGAAATTCTCCTGTTTCGCGCTGCGGCTCGTCTTGACAATCGGCGAGAAACCATGCCCTTTCCGCTCCTAATTTTCCAAGCTTTTCGAGACCGGACCGACATGCATCTTTACCGCACGCATACCTGTGGAGACCTTCGTCCTGAACACGCCGGAGAAGAGGCTCGCCTCTCCGGTTGGGTGCATCGCACCCGCGATCACGGCAACCTGCTTTTCATCGATTTGCGCGACCATTATGGGCTGACCCAATGCGTCGCCGATGTCTCAAGTGCGATCTTTCCGCAATTGGAAACGCTCACCAATGAGACCGTCGTGACCTTCACCGGCAAGATTGACCGGCGCAGCGATGAGACCATCAACCCGAACCTACCGACCGGGGAGGTTGAGCTTCGCATCGAGACCGTCGAAGTACAGGGCATTGCCGAAGCGCTGCCGATGCCGGTTAATCAGGATGCGGGTTATCCAGAAGAAATTCGACTGCGGTATCGCTTTCTCGATCTGCGGCGCGAAGAATTGCACCGCAATATCGTGCTCCGGTCCCAGGTGATTTCATCGATCCGGCGACGCATGACCGATCAGGGCTTTACCGAATTCCAAACACCGATCCTGACGTCCTCCTCGCCCGAGGGTGCTCGTGACTTCCTTGTGCCCAGTCGGATGCATCCGGGACAGTTCTATGCGTTGCCGCAAGCGCCGCAGCAGTTCAAGCAGCTGATCATGGTGGCTGGGTTCGACCGGTATTTCCAAATCGCACCCTGTTTCCGGGATGAGGATGCGAGAGCGGATCGCTCTCCGGGTGAGTTCTATCAGCTCGATATCGAGATGTCGTTTGTGACGCAAGACGATGTGTTCAACGCGATCGAGCCGGTGTTGGGCGGTGTCTTCGAGGAGTTCGCCGGTTTTGCCGACGGCACGCCGCGCTCGGTGACCCCGACGCCGTTTCCGCGTATTCCGTATGACGAAGCAATGCAAAAATATTGCTCCGATAAGCCAGATTTGCGTATCCCCATCGAGATTGAAGACGTAACCGATTCTTTCAGGGGGTCCGGTTTCAAGATTTTCGCCGGCATGATCGATAAGGACGAGAAGGTTTGCGTCTATGCGATCCCGGCCAAGACCGGTGGCTCGCGTGCTTTCTGCGACCGTATGAACAATTGGGCGCAGAAGGAAGGCCAGCCGGGGCTCGGGTATATTTTCTTCCGCGAAGGAGAGGGCGCCGGACCGATCGCCAAGAATATCGGCGCGGATCGGACGGAAACGATCCGAACCCAACTGGACCTCGCCGATGGCGACGCTGTGTTTTTTGTTTGCGGGAACCCACACGATTTCGCACCGTTCGCGGCTTCGGCCCGTGTGAAGGTCGGTGAAGACTTGAAGATGGTCGAGCAGGGCGCTTTCAAGTTCTGTTGGATTGTTGACTATCCTATGTTCGAGAAGGATGACGAGACCGGCGCTATCGATTTCAGTCACAACCCGTTCTCAATGCCGCAGGGCGGCATAGAGGCACTGGAATCCCAGGACCCCTTGGATGTAAAGGCTTATCAGTACGATATCGTCTGCAATGGGATCGAATTATCGTCCGGCGCCATCCGGAACCACCGTCCGGACATCATGTACAAAGCGTTCGGAATCGCCGGGTATTCCAAGGAAGAAGTGGAAGAGCAATTCGGCGGCATGCTGAATGCGCTGAAATATGGGGCACCGCCCCACGGTGGTTCTGCCCCTGGTATCGATCGGATCGTGATGTTGTTGGCAGATGAGCCGAATATCCGCGAGGTGGTGACCTTCCCGATGAACCAGCAGGCGCAGGACCTAATGATGGGTGCGCCGGGCATGGCGAGCCCCAATCATTTGAAAGAATTGAATATCCGCGTAAAGCTTCCGGCGGAGATCAAGAAGGCGGAGGATTAAGACGCTCTAAGCGTCGTGCTTGCCGCCCGCTGTACGGATCGACATGCGGTCGTTTTTCTGGCGGTACATTTCCTCGTCCGCGCGCCGGTAGATCGTGTCCATGTCGTCGTCAGGCCCGTAGCAAGCTCCGCCAACACTGCCGCGAACTTGAATGGCCTTTCCATCCCAGGGCACGACTAAGCCGTTTAGACCCGTGCTGAGGGCCGCGGCTCGGAGGTCGGCTTCACGGCGGCTGACGCCCGGCATCAAAATCGCGAACTCGTCTCCGCCGAGACGTGCGACCTCGTCGCCTTCCCGCACTCCGCTCACAAGGTGCCGTGCGACACTGGCGAGAACTTCGTCCCGTGCGGTATGCCCGTAACTGTCGTTGATCGCCTTGAAACCGTCGAGATCAATGATAATCAGAACGCCGCCGGTCTCGTCACGCTTGGCGCGTGCCAGGACTCGTCGCAAGATCAAATGCAGGCCGCGCATGTTCAACAGTCCCGTGGCCGGGTCGGTCGTCGATAATTGACTGAGAAGCTCCAAATAGTTCTGCTGTTCGTCAACGCGTCGGCGGGCAATTTTCAACGTTTCCATCGTCTGCGAAAGCAAGGTTCGCAGCATGGGTGCGCCGATTGTCTCCAGATCGAGATTATCGAGCACTTCTTCCAAGCGCTTGGCCGTGCCGCTAGCAGTAGCGCCTTCAGTGGTTTTGCCGTCCGACGACTTGCTCATGCTCGCTTTATCCTTTCCCGACATAGAGATACTTGGATTAAGAGCAAGGATTATGCCATTTGAAGACTTTGGAATCGTTGAGTCTTATGTTCCGGCAACAAAAACCTAGCGGAAACTGCTGCCTGTTGGCGGCAGCATCTGCCGGGAACGCGGGAATGGCGTATTGATATCAAGCAATGCGGTCGCCGGGCTCCTGACCCGCAAAGACGGCATCGAGATTATCCAGTGCACGGAAGCCCATCGCATTGCGTGTCTCAATGGTGGCGCTACCGATATGGGGCATGAGAAAGGCGTTTTCCAATGTCAGATAACGCGGATCGACTTTCGGCTCACCGTCAAAGACATCGAGACCCGCAGCCGACAGTTTTCCTGATTGCAGGGCATTAATTAAAGCGTCGTCGACGATCACCGAGCCGCGCGCCGAGTTCAGTGCAATAGCGCCGTCCTTCATCATGGCGATACGGTCCGCATTCAGGAAATGCAACGTCTCGGGCGTCGCGGGGCAGTTCATCGAGAGAACATCGATTTGACCCAGCATTTTTTCCGCATCGGCATGGTAGACTGCACCGGCTTCCAGGTCGGGCGAGAGCTTGCTGCGATTATGATAGTGGATTTCCATACCGAACCCACGGGCGCGCTCCGCGACCGCGCGACCAATGCGGCCCATGCCGTAAATGCCGAGCCGCTTTCCCCGAACATCCGTTCCCAACTTTTCGACGGCGATCCAGCGGCCCCATTCGCCATCGCGTAGTTTCTTACCCCATTCGTAGGCGCGGCGGGTCGCTCCCAGCATCAAAAGAATTGTCAGATCGGCGGTGGCATCGGTCAGGACGTCCGGCGTGTTTGCGGCGATCAGACCACGTTTTTTGGCCGCTTCGACGTCGATATGCTCGTAGCCGACGGAGAATGTGGCGATGGCTTTGACCGATGGAGATAACCCTTCGATGACCTCCGCACTGAAGCGCTCGGTGCTGCAAAGCAGGATCGCATCCACGCCGTCGCTGCGGGCGATCAAGTCATCGGCCCGCATCAGCTCGTCTGTTGCGTTCAGAATTGCATCATAATCGCGTGCCGCACGCACCTCAACCTCTTCGGGCAATTTTCGGGTGACGAGCAGGACCGGTTTTTTTACCATTCGATTTCTTCCTTTCATTTCTTGCTCAGAGGCGCTTCACTCCGACAATCGGCGTGACATAATCGTTCAAGAGCAATGCAAATCCAACCCTCCCGTCTGTTCATGCATCATAAATTTCAGCATCTGAGTGTGCTGATCTTGATTGGCCTTCTTTGCGCCTTCGAAGCGGCCCCGCTTTTGGCGGAAGTCGTCATCGCGCCACACCGCGCCGCCTATAAGCTTGAGCTCAAGCGCACGAGGCGGGACAGTCGGATCTCGGAAGCGAGCGGCGCCATGGTCTATACCTGGGGCGAAACCTGCGATGGCTGGACGGTAGAGCAGCAATTCGCGTTGAACGTGGTTCGGGGCGACGGTAACGCCATGCAGTTAACCGCGGTCTCGTCGACTTGGGAATCCAAGGATGGCACGCGCCTGCGCTTTAACATTAAACGCGAGCGCAATGGGCAGGAAGTCGAGAAGATAAGGGGCGAAGCGCGTTTGGATGGTGAGTATGGCGCTGGCGTCGCGGAATTTGAAATGCCGAAGCCAACACGCATTAAGCTGCCGGAAGGTACTGTATTTCCGACTATGCATACGATCCGACTGATGCGCCGCGCGGCTGAGGGCGCCAATACCGACCGGCAATTGGTCTTCGATGGATCGGAGTTGGAGCCGCCCGGTCCTGTTTCGGCATTTATCTTGCCGCTGAAAGATCCCAAAATCCCAAGCACGGCGATTGTACCGCCATTGGGGCCGCAGAAGGTCCGAAATATTCAGCTCGCATTTTTTTCTGCGCTTGGGAATGCACCGGAGCCAGAGTTCGAAATGTCGATCGCATTGCAGGATAACGGCATCGCGCCGGGTCTCGTGCTCGACTATCGCGATTATGCGGTTCGCGGGACTTTGGCGCGATTGGAGGCGTTGGAAAAGCCAGACTGCTGAGCAGCGCTACGGGTTGTCAGCAAGTGAGGCTGCTGCAAAAAGATCCGGTGGATCAGCTTCCGAAGTATCTGTGAGGTCTCCGACCCCGACACCGATCAGACGGAATGTCCGACCGTCTGCTTCGGCTTCCAGTAAATTCTTTGCGGCCTGAAAGATAGCGTCCGCTTGTTGGGTCGGATTGGGCAGCCGCCGCGTGCGGGTCAGCAATCGAAAGTCCGACTGTTTCAGTTTAATGGTCACCCCGCGTCCAGCGAGTTCCTTGCTTTCGAGTCGGCGTGCCACTGTTTCGCAAAGAGGCGCAATTTGCTCTACCAACGCTGTTAAATCCGCAATGTTCGATCGGAATGTCGTTTCCGCCGAGATGCTTTTGGTTTGCGAATCCGGCTCGACCTTCCTTGTGTCTTCACCGCGCGCGAATTGATATAGCCTTTGGCCGATCGAGCCGTAGCGGTTGACGAGTTCACGTTCTTCCATGCCCTGTAGTTGGCCGACCTTTGCGATGCCGTCGCGCCGCAATTTGCTTGCCAGAGATTTCCCGACACCCCAAAGGATCGTGGCCGGGCGGTCCGCCAGGAACTCGCACGCTTCTACATGGCCGATTACGGCGAATCCGCGCGGCTTATCCAAATCGGAAGCGATCTTGGCCAGGAACTTGTTGTAGCTGAGGCCAATACTGGCACTGACACCGATACGCTCTTCAATACGCAGGACAAGCGACGCAAGCCGCATCGCCGCGCTGCTATCGCTGCCGTGCACCGTATCGGTCAGATCGAGAAAAGCTTCATCTATGGAGAGCGGTTGGACCAAGGGGGTGAGCTCTCTCATCAAGCCTCGAATATCTTCGCCGACTTGTTTGTATTTTGCCATGTTTGGGCGAATGACAACCGCTTCCGGGCAGGCCTTACGGGCCTTGAACATCGGCATGGCCGAGCGGATGCCATAGAGGCGCGCAACATAACATGCCGTGGCGACCACGCCTCGTTGTCCGCCACCGATAATGACGGGTTTGTCGGCCAAGGCCGGATTGTCACGTTTCTCTACCGAGGCATAGAACGCATCGCAATCGATATGGGCAATTGTCAGGTCATGCAATTCTGGGTGACTGACGAGGCGGGGAGAGCCGCATTTTGGGCACCGTCCTTCATTGGGCGCCTCCGCAAGATCGGCTAAACAATTCCGACACAATATGGCCTGCCGATCCGTCATGTCATTCGCCTTCGGCCCAGAGCCAGGCAGCGCCCCTGACGCCGCTTGAATCGCCAAATTTTGGCCGGAGCAATTGCGTATCTACCTGGTCGGAGAAGACCCATTGGGACCAGAGTTTTGGCACATTCTCATAGAGCCGGTCGACATTGGATAGTCCGCCGCCGAGAACGATGACGTTCGGATCGATAACATTGATTATACTCGCGAGTGCACGGGCCAGTCGCCCTTCGTAGAGAGCGAGACTGCGTTCGGCTTGGGCGTTTCCTGATTCGGCCAGCGTCACGATTTCTTTGGCGGTTATCCGGTCTGCCGTGAGTTCTGCATGTTGGCGCTCGAGACCGGTTCCCGAGAGAAAGGTTTCAATGCAACTTAGTTTTCCGCAATCGCATTCAAGGCCGGGTAATTCGTCCGTTGTCGGCCACGGTAGGGGATTGTGACCCCACTCACCGGAAATAGCGTTCCCGCCTGTCAGTAGTTCTCCGTTCACCGTGATACCACTACCGCATCCCGTTCCGAGAATGGCGCCGAACACAATTCCGTATCCCGCACCGGCGCCATCTTTCGCTTCTGAGAGAGCAAAACAGTTCGCATCATTCATGAACCTTACCGGTCGGTTGAATTGAGCTGCCAAATCTCGATCCAAAGGATGACCGTTGAAGGGTGAGTTATAGGCGTTTTTCACCAATCCAGTGGCCGGAGAAATCGTGCCTGGAATGCCGAAGCCGAGCGCGTGCGAGACACCAATTTCCTGCTCTATCGAAGAGACTAAATCGAAGATCGCTTTTATTGTCTCGACATAATCGCCTTTCGGTGTCAACACGCGCCGTCGAACGCAGGTCGTACCTTGGGTATCAATAGCTGCCGCTTCAAGCTTTGTACCACCGACGTCGACACCGATTCTCACTGGTCAATCTCCAAACTAATTTAGGGCTTCATTTCAATCCCCGCGTTAGCGCCATTGTGTCGCCTCGCCGTGGCATTCTACTAGAGCTTCACAGCGAGTATGAAGCATTATGCATTTATTAACCCTTTCGAACTATAGTGTGATGAATTTCAAGCCCGAGTTGGTTGGGAAGGGTGGAACATGGCGAAGAAAATCTTAACCGTCGAAGATAACGAGCTTAATATGAAGCTCTTCCATGATTTGCTTGAGTCATAAGGCTACGACATCTTGCAGACGCGGGATGGGATGGAAGCTCTTAAAATCGCCCGAGCAAAATGCCTGACTTGATTTTCATGAGTATATGCAAGTGGAGACCGCCCAGAGCGGTACCGAAGCGCTTGCCGCTATAGAAACAGACCCTCCTGATATCGTCCTGCTGGATCTGATGATGCCCGAAATGGACGGGTTCGAGGTTTGCGAGCGGATAAAGAACAACCTTGAGACGACCCATATACCGGTGATGATGGTGACCGCGTTTTCCGATCTGACAGATCTGGTTCGTGGATTGGAAGCCGGGGCCG
>CAJWTF010000040.1 GCA_913046825.1 uncultured Rickettsiales bacterium
CAAGCGGGAGGAAATGGACGGGGAAGGGTGATCATCGCTTGGGTCGTCGCGCCAATGGTGGTGTTTGCGTTCTTCCCGACAATCTTGCTGATTGTGATAGGCATGGCGCCGTCTATTGTTGCCTTCATCGTCGACAAACGTCCGGGCAAGGTGACGGCGCGGGCAATTGGGTATCTGAACTTGGCGGGGTGTTTGCCTTACGCAATTAAACTGTGGACCAGTCAAAACACCATCACCGGTGTATTGTCACTGGTTGGCGAGCCATCCAACTTGATGATTATGTACAGCTCCGCGGCGGTGGGTTGGATGTTGAATTTCATTATGACACCGATCATGACAGCCTATTTGGCCGTCCAGCATGAGGTAAAAGCACGCGCCATCAGCAATCGTCAGGAACAATTGATCAAGGAGTGGGGCGGTGAAGTGAAGGGGCAAGCTGCCGAGACATTTGCCGAAAATCCCCAGCGAGCTGGTGTGGAGGCTCCTTCTGTCAAAGAAGAGGCCGCCACTTTGGATGATAAGCCAGACAGTGGATAACGACTTGCGAGCTCAGCTCGCAAGATTAAAATAATTAGCCTTCCACCGCCGCTAGGTTTTGCTCGATGGCGGCGTTTCGAATAGATTTTTGCAGTTTCTCGAATGCTCTGACTTCGATCTGCCGCACTCGCTCCCGACTAATGCCGTACACTTTGCTCAAATCTTCAAGCGTGCTCGGTTCTTCCGAAAGACGCCGTTCGGTTAAGATGTGCCGTTCGCGCTCGTTAAGGATGGAAAGAGAGCTTTTCAGAAGGTCCTGGCGCTTCGAATATTCTTCGGATTCAGCGAGTTGGATTTCGTGACTTGCCGAATCGTCGGCGAGCCAATCGATCCATTCCCCCTCTGCATCGGCACGCAAGGGGGCATTAAGGGAATGATCCGATCCAGCCATTCGGCGGTTCATCATCACTACTTCGGCTTCGGTAACGCTCAGTCGTTCGGCAATCTCGCCGACATGTTCCGGCGTTAGATCGCCTTCCTCGAACGCCTCGATTTGGCCTTTCAGCTTACGCAAGTTGAAGAATAGTTTTTTCTGCGCGGCTGTCGTGCCAATCTTCACCAGCGACCAGGAGTGTAAAATATATTCCTGGATAGCCGCCCTGATCCACCACATGGCATAGGTCGCCAAGCGAAATCCGCGCTCTGGATCGAAGCGCTTCACCGCCTGCATGAGCCCAATATTGCCTTCGGAAATTAATTCTCCTAAGGGAAGGCCGTATCCACGATAGCCGGAAGCAATCTTAGCCACTAACCGCAAGTGACTTGTGACCATCTGATGGGCGGAACCGGAATCGTTGTGTTCGAGCCAACGCTTCGCCAGCATGTACTCCTGCTGCTTCTCCAACATGGGGAATTTTCGGATTTGCTGCAGATAGCGTTGCAGGTTGCTTTCCGGGCTGATGGAAATTGCACTAGGTAATGACGGCATAATCGGGCTCCTCTCGCGCATGAATATAGCACTTTATACGCTCGAGCGACAGATGGAGATCACAAGATTATATTTCAAGGGCATTCTGGAATGGTTCCAGTCTATTGTCTGAACGTGTCTGAACTCAGGCAATCCCCTAGCATTTGCATGTCGGTTGGGAGATTGCTTTGGAAGTTCACCCGCTCGCCGGAGCTAGGATGGTCGAAACCAAGTTCGGCGGCATGCAGGGCTTGCCGGCCTAAATTCTTGAGCGCATCCAAAGTTGTGGTGGAAATTTGCGAGCGACGGTGGGCAGTCGACTTCCCATAGGCTGGGTCGCCCAGGATTGGATGCCCGATATGGGTCAGATGGACGCGGATTTGATGGGTCCGCCCGGTCTCCAGCCGACATTCCAGCAGTCCGACCGTCCGGCCAAATCGCGATAACGTCCGGTAGTGCGTCAAGGCGGTCTTACCTTGGCCGTCACGGACGACGGCCATTTTGGTCCGATTTTGTCGGCTGCGGCCAATATTCCCTTCGATTTCACCGCTCAAGGGGATGGGAGTTCCCCAGACATAGCATCGATAGGCCCTATCGATGCTATGCGCTTCAAACTGCGCAGCGAGAGAGGCATGGGCCGCATCCGATTTGGCCGCGACCATAAGACCGCTCGTATCCTTGTCGAGACGATGCACGATTCCCGGCCGCCGCACCCCGCCGATGCCCGAAAGACTGTCGCCACAATGGGTGATCAAGGCATTCACTAGAGTGCCGTTCGGCTGTCCAGCCCCCGGATGTACGGTTAACCCGGCAGGTTTATCGATGACCAGCAGAGCCTCGTCCTCGTACACGACGGTGAGCGGAATGTCCTCGCCTTCGAGTAAACTCTCTGCTGGTTGCGGCACGGTGACGACAAAAGTATCGCCTGGTTTGACCCTATAAGAGGCGTCCGTTATCGTCGCTTCGCCGGGGCTCACGAAGCCGTCCGTGATCAAGGTTTTGATGCGGCTGCGGGAGAGTTCAGGAAGGGCATCTGCAAGCGCACGATCGAGCCGTAACCCGGCTTCGGGCATGACATGATGCTTTTCGCATTCGGTTTGTGTATCGCTCATAAGGCCAAGACTGGACATAAAAAATGCAAGCGCTCAAGGCCCTCGTTATCACTCTTGGGATTCTAATTGCGATTGCGTTTGGTTTTATGGTCTACGGCGTGGCGACCAAGTTCGGCAAGGAGAGCGAGGAAGTGCCGGTATCCGGCGCTTTCGAAGAGACGCGCGTGGTCATCCCCGCGGGTGCTCGCGTGCTTGAAATAAGTCTCGGCGGCGGACGGATCGTGGTCAGGTTGGAAAAACCAGATGGCGGGGAAGCGCTGGTGCTGATCGATGCGGAAAGCGGCAAGAGCGCGGGGCTCATCCATCTTGATCAGGGGCCGCCCCAATGAACTTTTGCAGCGACAATGTGGCCGGAGCCTCGCCCGAGATCATTCAGGCACTTTCGGATGCCAATACCGGTCCGGCGATGCCCTATGGCGATGATGATATCACCCAACGCGTTATTAGCTGTCTGCAAGATTTGTTCGAGACCGACGCCGAAATACTGTTTATGTCGACAGGGTCGTCGGCCAATGCGTTGGCGCTCGCGACGATGACACCGCCATATGGGTCGGTCTATTGCCATCCGGAAAGCCATGTGAATCTGGACGAGTGTGGTGCACCGGAGTTCTTTACCGGCGGGGCCAAGCTGGTGTCGGTCCCAGGGACGGATGGCAAGATGACGCCGGAGGCGTTGGAAAATGCGATCACCGGAGCGGGCATTGTCCATCATACGCAACCCGCGGCGGTCAGCGTCACCCAAGTGACGGAGGCGGGGACGCTCTACACGCTCGATGAACTAACGGCCATCGCCGAAATCTGCCGTAAGCTCGGCTTGAAACTGCACATGGATGGCGCCCGTTTCGCCAATGCAGTCGAGGCACTCGGTTGTTCGCCCGCCGATGCCAGCCACCGGATCGGTGTTGATGCACTTTCTTTCGGTGCCACGAAAAACGGTGCACTCTGCGCCGAGGCCATATTATTCTTCGATCGGGAGTTAGCCAGGGAGGCGGGCTATAGGCGCAAGCGTGCCGGGCATCTATTTTCAAAATTTCGATTTCTTTCCGCGCAATTCGGAGCTTATCTGGAAGATGATTTGTGGCGCCGCAACGCGCGTCACGCCAACGCGGCGGCGGCGCGAATGGCGGCTGGCCTGGCGGCACTTGACGGCGTTACCTTTGAATTTCCGGTGCAAGCCAACGAGCTTTTCGCGCGCTTGCCGGTGGCGATGATTGAAGGGCTGCTCGCAGACGGATTTATGTTCTACCGCTGGGAGCCGGAAGGGACCTTGGTGCGCCTGGTGACGGCCTTCGATACGGAGCCCGCCCATGTTGACGCATTTCTGGCGGCAGCGCGGCGGCTGGCTGTCTAGACGCGGTTATAACTAACCACCCGAGACGCTGAGGGCTCGGCGTGTCTGTTTCAACACTTCCCTGCGCTGCCGGTACATGGCGCGCACCCGTTGTAAGTAGGTGCCGAATTGCGGGACGTACCAATACCGCGTGTAGACCTCATCGAAGGGCAGGGCTTCGCCGCCCGACGTTATTTGACGGTGAGCATCGATGACAATGCTCGCGAAGTTACCCGCCGGCAATTTTAAATTTTCGTAACGACGCACACAGAGCGAGAGGTTCGAAGTATATTGCGTGCCACGCTGGGTAATCGTGGTCATTGGCAGGTCAACCGATTTGCCCGTGTCGAGCGGCCAGAGACCGGCATAGCGATCACGGTCGAAATCGCTGGCGGTGCCGCTGGAGTTTGCGGTCTGTAATAGGCCGAGGAAGGTGCGCACGGCGATAGCCTGCCCCCTTGCCATATGAATCGTCCATTCGGTCTCGGCAGGCGTGCCGCCGCTCGCAGTGAACGCCAGCTCGCGCCGAGTCTGTTCGGTCTTCGCGCGCAAGGAGACGTCCTCGAAGGTAATCTTGGTGCCGTCCGGCGGCGCGGCGTAGGTGACGGGCTTGCCTGTTGCCGGATAATCGCAAGTCTGCGCCGCGGCCATGGGCGTCCAAATCCACGAACTGCAGACGACCAGAAGCGGAATGAGACGATACAAGATTGGGTTGCCGGTACGCGCCGCCGCGTCGTCGATCAATGTCGCTCTCCTCGCACGATTTTCCCTATAGTGCTGACCTTGGCCGGCCCTGTCGACCCGTCTTGAGGGCGAAGTACGTTTGGCGGGGTTTAAATTTGGTTGATCTCCCGTCCGACGATCGCTAAATCATCCGTTTAGCTACAATGTCCCCATCATCTAGTGGCCTAGGACGCTGGCCTCTCACGCTGGAAACAAGGGTTCGACTCCCCTAAGGGATACCAATTTCTTCCTAACCTATTGATATCAAAAAAAACCGTGGCGGGTCGTCGCGGGTTTTTTGCGTCAATCCGTTTTCGGACAGGCGGGTGTGCGTCGCAGTCTTATTTTTCGAGTGAGGCCCCATAGAATTTTGGAAAATTTTGCAGAGTTGCTTTAGCCGGAAATCTCATCAAATTCTAAGGAAAAAGGAAGACAAATAAAATGATTGGCGACCGCTGAACGACAGCGGCAGTAGAATTGAGGATCGAATGAAAAATTTAGCAGGGTTTTTTAGCATTTTGGCGACGATGGGGTTTTCTTCATCATCCATGGCGCATGTCGGCTTAATCGCAAGGAATGCTGAGTGGCATAGTCATATGCATCTTATAGAAACATTGTTCGCTTTGCTGATGCTGGGGGCTGTCGTATATTGCTGGTGTCGTAGTCAAAAAGATTGATCGTGCGTTCAACCCGCAAAGGCTAGCTGATTTACCAAGCGAGCCTGTAGATGCCTTCTCACGGGATATTGCCAATTACTCTTTGTCTTATTGGCGCCGGGGCACTCTTGAGTAATTATTCCCGCGTTTTTCTTTACCGATCATAGGTCTTGAAAGGATAATGTCGCCATGTCCTATGAACTTAATTTCCATATTGAATCCCGCGAACCTTTTGCCGGAGGCCGGACTTTCGGCGACGCTGGCCCATATGAACGTATCGCCGGTCGGGCGGAAGTGTTTCTTGATCCCTCGTCCCCGGCTTATCGCGGTGTAGTCGATCTTGAGTATGCTCCTCGCGACGAGCGGGGTCGTGTCCGCTATAAGACGGATGTCTTTCTCCTGAAGCCACTCGATATGGCGCGAGGAAACCGCCGTCTGTTCTATGACGTTGTCAATCGGGGCGACAAACGGGCGCTGCAATTCTTCAACGATGCGGCCGCCAGCAACGACCCGGCCTCACTGGCCGATGCAGGAAACGGCTTTCTGATGCGCCAAGGTTACGCCGTATTGTGGTGCGGCTGGCAAGCTGACGTCATGCCAGGTGATGGTCGGGCGACTTTAACAGTCCCCGTCGCGCGCAAGGACGAGGGGGAAATCACCGGGACTGTTCGGGAAGAAATAATTGTTGATGAGGACGGCGTCTTTTCGGTGCCGCTTTCAGGGAAATCAGTTACCCGAAGCCACCGGGCCGTATCGTTGGATACCAGCGAGGCGTCGTTGACGTGTCGCCAATATGAGGGCGACGAACGTGAATTGCTTCCCGCCTCGGCGTGGCAATTCGCCAGGCTCGGCGATGGCGATAGACCGGCGCCCTCGGCGACCGATCTCTGCGTTCCGGAGGGATTCCGACCGGGCTGGATCTATGAAGCGATCTACACGGCCAAGGATCCGCAGGTCCTCGGTCTTGGGTTTGCGGCGGTACGGGATCTCGTTGATTTTATGCGCCATGACCTTGCGGACGCAGGTGGGACGGCCAATCCCTTGGCAGGAGCCAACAGTCCGGCAATTGAGCGGGCCTATGCCTGGGGGCGCTCTCAGAGCGGCCGCTATCTGCGTGAATTCGTCTATCGGGGTTGGAACGAAGGGCGGGGCGGTAAACCGGTGTTTGATGCGGTCTGGCCGCATGTGACGGGCGGAGGTCGTCTTGTGATGAATCTCCGTTTCGGGCATCCGGACCGATATCCCCGGCAACACGAACAGCATCTATACCCCTCGGATCAATTTCCATTTTCGTATGTGCAGGCGACCGATCCGTGGTCGGGTCAATCCGACGCAGTGCTCCAACATCCGGAGACCGACCCCTTGGTTATGCACACGCAAACCGCGTCGGAATACTGGCAACGCCGAGGCTCACTAGTCCACTCCGACGCCTACGGCGCAGATCTCGCCGAGCATCCCCGAACCCGGATCTATCTTTTTGCGAGCAGCCAACACCACGCCGCCCCTGGTATTCCAGCGCAGTCCGGGCCGCACCAAAATCCGAGCAATCCATTGAACACCAGTCCGCTCCTGAGGGCGTTGCTGGTTCGTCTCGATGCGTGGGCCACGTCGGGCGAACCGCCGCCGCCAAGCGCCGTACCGCGACGGGAAGACGGAACATTGGTGAGCGCGGTGGACGTGCAACAACGTTTCCCGAAGATCGGAAGCATCCGCCCACCGAGCGAGCCGAATCGCTTGTTCGAGCACGATTACGGACCGACCTATGGCGACGGGATTACAGCAATGGAACCGCCCCGGCTCGACAGGACGCATGAGTACACCGTATGCGTGCCCGCAACGGATGCCGACGGCAATGACATACCCGGATTGCGAACGCCGGACATTGAGGTGCCGCGCGCGACCTACACCGGCTGGAACTTACGTGCAAAAGAAATCGGGCCGAAGGCGATGTATAGTATTGTCGGAAGTTATCTGCCGTTCGCCGCCACGAAACCCGACCGCGAGGCCGCGTCGGATGAGCGTCCCAGCCTCGCCGAACGTTACGTCTCCGATGACGATTATGTTCGACAAGTCGAACGGGCAGCGGACGCTTTACGCCGCCGAGGTCTGCTTCTTGTCGAAGATGTCGAGCGGTATGTGGACGCGGCAAAGCGGCTAGCTTCTGCGTAGGCGCGAAGTATCTCGATTACAGTGATAGTTTTCCGATCCGGAGCCGGCTATGGGACTTGAGATACGACCGCTGAGCGACGCGTTGGGCGCCGAGGTAAGAGGCCTCGATCTCGCCGCGCCACTTGATGCTGAGACTTTCGCCGCGGTGCATCGGGCGCATCTAGAACATCTGGTTTTAGTGTTCCGCGACCAAAACTTCTCCCCCGAACAACAGATAGATTTTTCCCGTCGGTTCGGGCCCTTGGATATTCATCCGGCCGACGATGCGACCTTGCCCGGGCATCCTGAAATTTTACTGGTCTCAACCCGCAAACAGGACGGCAAGTATGTCGGACTGCCGGATGCCGGGCCGATGTGGCATTCCGATATTTCCTACAAGAAGCAAACGGCGCTCGGCTCTATGCTCTACGCCATTGAGATCCCGGAGCGCGGTGGCGGGACCGGATTCGCCAATATGTATGCCGCCTATGACACGTTGCCGGTGCCCCTGAAGGCGGCGCTCGAGGGGCGGCGCGGCGTCTTCCTTGCCGGGCGCAACAATGCCAAGCGTTCGTTCAAGAAGCGTCTGACCGACGAACAGCGCGCCGTGACGCCCGCCGTGACCCATCCCGTCATTCGCACCCATCCGGAGACGGGGCGCAGGTCCATCTTCGCCAATCCCCAGCACACGACCTGCATCGAGGGTTATGACGAGGCGAAGTCGGACGAAATTCTGGCGGAGTTGTTCGAGCATTGTTACCAGCCGAAATTCGTTTATCAGCACGATTGGACCGTCGGCGACCTCACGTTCTGGGATAATCGCTGCGTCGCCCATATCGCCGATCATTCACGCCTCGACGATCCGGGCTACGTCCGCCACCTGCATCGCACGTCGATCCAGGGCGATATTCCGGTCTAACGTCCTTGGCCCGCTGGACGGTCGCGCCCGGCGTTCCAGTTTTCTCCGCAAAGCGATGACAGCGAAGGATCAGTGATGAACGGGCAATCCATCAGGGCGGCGGGGTATGCGTGGCGGCTATACGCGGGACCGCAAGCAATCGAGCAACGCATGAAAGAGGCCGTCGATAGGGTTGGGGCCAAGCGCGCCTTCATCATTTGCTCGCCCTCGGTCAATCAGCGCACCGACACGGTGCGGCGGATCGAAGCGACGCTCGGCGATCAGTACGCGGGTGTCTTCGACGGGATCGAGAAGGATTCGACATATGCCTCCGTGGCGGCAGCGAAGGCCGCGGCAGCGGAAGCAGGGGCCGACCTGTTGATCGCGGTCGGTGGCGGCAGTGTCCTAGTCGCGGTCCGGGTCGTCGCTATTTACATGGCGGAGACCGGCGACCCTTTTGAGATTATGACCCAATACCCCGAAGGAAAACCCGCTTTTAGCCCGCGCCTGATGGCCCCGAAACCGCCGATCATCAATATCCCGACGACCCCAACCAGCGCGATGAACCGGGGCGGCAGCGGTTTGAAGAACCCAGACCTCGATCATCGGATGGAATATTTTGACCCGAAGACGCGTCCGAGCGCCATCTTCCTGGATGATGATGCTCTATTGAGCGCGCCGCCGGATTTGGTGCGCTCTACATCCACCACCGTTTTTGCGAGTGTAGTGGGGTCGCAATCGAACACAGGATTAAACGTCTTGGCGCAGGGGGATCAAGACACCGCATTCAGGTTGGGCCACGGCGCTTATCTGCGACTGATGGACGAGCTCGATAATCCGGAACTCCGCCAACACCTCGCCCTCGCCGCCTTTTTGCAGAACCGCGCGGAGGACGATGGCCGGCGACGTTTTCACACGAACGCCTTTGCAGGCAATTATTCGGTTTCCACGGCGCTTCATATTCGCTACCCCCATGTGGGACAAGGCGAGTCGACCTCGGTCGTACATGCCTCTGCCATGCGTCTGGCCGCCGATGTGGAACTGAAGCCAGCGCGTCAAGTGGCGGAGGCGCTCGGCGTCTGGCGCGATGGGATGGACGGCAAGACGGCGGCGGATGCGGTTGCTGATACGTTAGAGATTATCTACGGGAAAGCTGGCGTGCCTACGCAGTTACGCCAATTGGACATCCCTGAAGATGATTTGGTCAATATCGCTAAGGAAACGGTGAAGAACTTTAACTTTAATGCCGGTGCGCGATCCGCTAACGATCAGATACAGGACTCTCTGAAGCTGCTCGAAGCGGCTTGGTAGCAATGGATACGAAGGAAAGGAACCTCCAATGACCATCGAATTTGCCGAAGAACACCGCATGGTGATCGATCTTGTCGAAAAGTTTATCGACAACGAGTTGATGCCGTTTGAAAAGGTCGTAATGGAGCGTGAGGCCAGAGGCGAGAAAGCCGGTTTGTTGCCGGAAGAAGAGGAACCGCTTCTCGCAAAGTGCAAGGAGTTGGGCCTGTGGGCGCTCGACGCACCGGAAGAGATGGGCGGATGCGATCTGCCTGCATCGGTGATGTTGGCAATCCAGGAAAAGCTCTGGAGCACTGTGACGCCGTTTATCTTTCCGCCGGATTCGCCGAACCTCTTGATGCTCGATGCGGTGGCGACGCCGGAGCAGAAAGAAAAATATATGGAGCCCTATGCGCAGGGTGTCATGCATTCCTGCATCGCGATTTCGGAGCCGGGGGCCGGTGGCGACCCGGCGCATATGCGCACGCGGGCGATCAAGGAAGCCGACGAGTGGGTTATCAACGGGCGCAAGATTTGGGTTTCGAACGTCCCGAAGGCGGATTTCGTCATCTTGATGGCGGTGACCGATCCGGAGAAAGGGTCGCGTGGCGGGATCACCGCGTTCATCGTCGATAAAGGCACTCCAGGCTTCGCGATTGAACGGGAGATACCTATGCTCGGTGGATCGCGTACCTACGAGTTGGTGATGGACGATTTGCGCCTGAAAGATAGCCAGGTCCTCGGTGAGGTTGGCGAAGGATTCGCGCCGATGCAGATGCGATTGACGGTGCGTCGACTGGAAATGGGCGCGCGGTGTATCGGCATGGCGGAACGCGCGCTCAAGATGATGTGCGAGCATACGCAACAACGCGAGACTTTCGGGGTAATGTTGAGCGACCGTCAGGCGATACAGTGGTGGATTGCTGACGCTGCGACGAAAATTCACGCAACCCGTCTGATGGTGATGGATGCAGCTGAGAAGGCGGAGCGCGGCGAGGATATTCGCACCGCCGCGTCGATGCTAAAGGTGTTTGCCACGGAGATGGCGACCGAGATCGTCGATAATGCGATGCAGAGCTTCGGCGCGATGGGCATGACCCGCGAGCTGCCTTTGGGGTTGATGGCGCAACGCATCCGTTTGTCGCGAATTTACGAGGGACCGACTGAGGTCCATCGCATGGTCATTGCGCGCCGGACATTGCGGCAATACGGCTAACGCACAAAGAGATCAATCGTAGTGACGAGGCTTCAACGAACTGCGAATTATGCGGCGTTTAAAAGGCGTGTGTTAGCAATTTCTCGTATTTATGAAGAATTACGCAAGAATTGAGTAAAAATATGTGAAATGTCCGGCGACGAATACGTAAATAATATGCTAAAAGATTCTAGTCACTGGGTTGACGGCGCGGAGAAAGGATTTCTCGAATGGGGGATAATGACTTTGTGGATACCCGATAGAGGCCTCGCGAGCGTGGATATCTAGAGACAGGCTCCAAAAGTCCGGAGACGATTGATGAGTGAAGAGCGAAACGAAGATCAAGCCGTATACGATATTACTGTCGAAGTGACGGCGGTGCTTGGCGTCGCGACGTTGTTGGTGAATCAGTTGCTGAAGCTCGGTCGTGGCGCGGTTGTCGAGTTAGGACAACACGTGGGCGATCCAATCGATCTCCGCATCAATAATCGCCTCATTGGTAGAGGCGAAGTCGTTGTTGTGGAGGACCGCCTTGCGATTTCGATCACGGAAATGGTGCAGGCGAACAAATAGTCGCACCGTTCCTAGCGAATTTGTGACTGCTGTGGCTGTCCAACGGCTTGCGACGCGGTCTATTTTTAATGGACAAAAAAACGTTAGGAGTGGTTTGATGACAAAACTGTCTGGAAAATGCCTGTTCGGCAACATCACCTATTGCGCCGATACCGAGATCTGATGGCAAATTGTCATTGCAGCGTGCTGGGTGGCGACAGAGGCTGCGTATGGGACGCTGCTGTTTGTCAGTGAGGATTCCTTGGATGTGCAGGGTACGGCGAAAGTATTCCATCATGTCGCTGATCGCGGCGCAAAAATAGAAAAGCATCTTCGCTCGGGTTGCGGGTCACATTTGTTCGGAAAGAACTCGGGTAGGGCAGGCGTCGTTTGTATCCGCGCGGTTGGCCTAAACGATAACGATTTCGTCAAACCGGCGATCAATGTCTAACTTAGCAGTAAGATTGACCCGACTCCGGTCGATCTGGACCTAAAAGGTTTTGGTAAGATGCCAGGCTAGCCCGAAGCGAAGACACTGTTTCCGCCGCCAGAACACAATTTTACTTATGCCAGCCGCTAGCCCGTTAGAATAAATCAGTAATCCAATAAGCTTGGGCGCCAATGGCACTGAGCGGTAGGAGGGTCCAAAGCAAGTTGAATAGGGCAAGGCCAAGCACAATCAGCTAGAAATCTGTGCGGCTAAGTTTATGGAAGATAAATATAAGTCAGTCGGTGAAATGTTCCGGTTTGCGAGCATCTGTAGCTTCCTCTTCACGCGATTTACTCTTGCGCTCGTCTTGGCTCGCGCGTTTAAGACAATATCTATGACGTAATCAATCGTAGCGCCGATCGCCGCGGCGGCACCAAGCCAGGCTCATAGGGATTTTCCCGTCAACTGCCAAGTGCCGTATCCCAGCGCGGCGAAGAAGGCGCTGTGGACCAACTAGTCGACGAAATCGTCGAAATGCGCGCCCTAGTCAGAGGACATCGCCTTTAAGCGAGCGATTTTACCGTCACAATTATCCGGCGTGTAGCAGGCCATAAGCCAAAATCCCCTTGCAATATGCATCGACCAAGTGCCCTGGGCGAAGCACCAAGCACCAAGCGCCAATCAATCCGGCGATCATCGACAAGGCCGTGACCTGATTGGGGATATTGGAAAGCGGTGGAGCAGATGTGTCAGCGGCTATGAGAGCTCCCGCGTGATGGGGAGAAATTGAGCCCGTCGGGTCAGGACGTAAGTGCCGTCGGGGCTGGAGGGAGTGGGCATGAGGCGACCGTTTGGTTGCGTGTCCTAATTCAAATTTCTCTGCGCCCACGAGCATGGCGTTGCAAGCGGTGGACACAAAAGATAGTGGCCACCAGGCGAGAGGCTCCGTATAAGGTCGCTCGCATGCGTATCGCTTCTTACATCGGCTTGATTGTGGGCCTCGGCATATTTATCGCCCTGGTCGTTTGGCAAGGTTTCGGCGACTTAGCCGATCTGTTGTTGGCGTCCGGCTGGCCATTGCTGCTGGTCCCGGCGATCTGGTTTCCGACTGTGCTGATGAATGCGCGTTGTTGGCAGGTTTTGTTTGTACCACCACACGGACCGACGTTCGGCCAAGCGTTTCATGCCCAATGGATGGGCCGGGCGGTCAATACGCTTCTTCCTGTCGCTTCGATTGGGGGAGAGATCGTCAAAGCCCGCGCTCTGATCCTGTGGGGCATAGACGCCAAGCACGCGAGCGCCTCGGCCGTGGTTGATAAGACCGTCCAAGCCTTGACTATGATCGTCTGGGGTGTTTGTGGAATAGGCCTTCTCGCCAGCAGATCGTTGGACAACGAGCTTGCATTCTATTCGGCGCTCGGCCTGGCGATTCTGGGTTCGGGGATTGCCGGATTTCTCGTCATCCAGCGGGCCGGTATGTTCCGCATCATGGTCCGTTCCGCTCATAAAGTGACGGGTTCGGACAAATTAGGTGAGCTTGTCGGCACGGCAGAAGAAGTCGATGAGCTCGTCCGAGCCTTGTACCGTGATCGTGCGCGGGTGTTCCGTGCTACTGGTTGGCGGTTGGCCGCCCTGGTTCTGCAGACGGGCGAAGTGTGGCTGGCGGCAGCATTGTTGGGATTCCCGATCGGTATTTTGGAAGCCTTGATGCTGAAAAGTCTCTCCAGCACCTTGAGCGACGCAGCTTTCGTCGTACCGAACAGTTATGGCATTCAAGAGGGGGCGTTCATCGTTCTGGGTGCGCTGGTCGGACTGGGTCCGGATGCGGCCTTGGCGATTTCCTTGGCCATTCGGATACGTGAAGTTTTGATCGATGTGCCAGGCCTGGTTTTATGGCAACATGCTGAAGGGCGGGCGTTTTTTCGGCGTCGCCGGGAAAACCGAGATGCTGGGCGGTCAACATAAGGCTTTTTTGAGGCGACAGTTGCCTCGATATGGTTGTGTGTCTGTGGCAGAAGGGCTAGGAATAGCCGCCGCCGTTAGGAGTAGGGCGAAGGCTTTATATGTTTGATTGGATTTTATATTTCCCAGCCGTCCTGGCCGGGCTGTCGTTCGCGTATGTGAGCATATGCATCCTCGCCCTATTGCGATTCCGCGCGCGCATCGACGCCAAGCAGGATTGGTCGCACCGCCCGCCTATTACGGTTCTCAAGCCGGTTTGCGGCATGGAAACCAATTTGGCCGAGAACCTTCGCTCGTTTTGCCGCCAAGATTACGATCAATTCCAGGTGATTTTCGGCGTTCATGGTGAAGATGATGAGGCCATTCCGGCGATCCGCGCGCTGATCGAGGAATTTCCCGAACGCGACCTGTCATTAGTGATCGACGACACGATCATCGGTAGCAATTACAAGGTCAGCAATCTGGCGAATATGTTTGGATCGGCGCGCCACGATATTATCGTCGTCGCCGACAGCGATATGCGGGTCTGTCAGGAGTATCTGAAAACGGTTGTAGCGCCCTTTCAGGACCCGCAAGTGGGTGCCGCGACATGTGTCTATTCGGGCCGTGCCGCTGGAAAGTTGCCGTCCAAGCTAGGTGCTCTGTTTATCAATGACTGGTTCTTGCCGTCGGCGCTCATTCCTGCGGTCTTTGGCCGATTGACCTATTGTTTTGGGGCGACGATGGCCATCCGCCGCTCGAACTTGGAACAATTCGGTTCTTTCAATGCGCTGGCGAATATCCTGGCTGACGATTTTATGTTCGGGCGTCTTGTGCACCAACAAGGGCACCGTGTCGCGCTGGTTCCCTATATTGTCGAAAACGTGATCGAAGACCCCAGTCTGAAATCACTGTTCCTGCATGAATTGCGCTGGGCGCGAACAATCCGTTCCGTGGAGCCGTTGGGCTATGCGGCGTCGGCGATTACAGAGATTATGCCGCTCGCTGCCATTGCGGCGGTTTGCCTCTACGTGGCCACGGGTTCATTAATTTATGCTGGCGGTATTTTTGCGGCAGCTGCAGTCTTGCGTTTGGCATTACACTACACTATTTCGTCGACAGTTTCCGGGTGCGGCAACGCCTCACCACTGCTGGTTCCGCTGCGGGATGTGATGTCGTCGATTATCCGATTATCGAGTTATTTCGGACGGAAGGTGACGTGGCGCGAACGTGAATTCGTTATCCACTCGAATGTTTGCTTAGAAACGGCGGAATAACGCTCCGCTGATCCTGGAGAGCAAGTATGAAGAAGACCCTGTTTCTAAGCCCCCCGACCTTTGATGGTTATGACGGTGGGGCGGGCTCGCGCTATCAATGCAAGCGCGAGGTGAAATCTTTCTGGTATCCGACGTGGCTGGCGCAATTGTCGGCTCTGGTACCTGACAGCAAGCTGATCGATGCACCGGCGCAGGATTTAAGTGTCGACGATTTGCTGCCCATGGCCAACGATTATGAGTTCCTGGTCCTCTACACGAGCACGCCTTCTTTTGAGAACGACGTGAAGGTTGCCGAGGCGTTCAAGGAAAAAAACCCGGGTCTACTAATAGGATTTTGCGGCGCGCATGTCGCGGTGAACAATGAGGCCGCAATTCAGGCCTCTACGGTCATCGACTTTGTTTGCGACAGCGAATTCGATTTCACGATACAGGAGATTGCCGAAGGCAAACCCGTGGAAGAGGTTGTCGGTGTCACAATCCTTAAAGATGGGAAACCGCACTTCACCGGCAAACGTCCAATTATCGAAGACATGGATTCGCTCCCCTGGGTAACGAAGATTTACAAGCGCGACTTGGACACGAAGGATTACTACAACGGCTATATGCTGCATCCGTATATGTCGCTCTATACGGGGCGTGGCTGCAAGTCGCGCTGCACTTTCTGCCTCTGGCCGCAGACGATTTCCGGACATAATTATCGCTTCCGCTCGATTGAGAACGTGGTCGGGGAGATCACTTGGGCGCGGGATAATTTTCCGGAGGTCAAAGAGTTCTTCTTCGATGACGATACGCTGACCGACAACAAAGAAAACGTCGAAGCCTTGGCGAAGGAACTCGGTAAGCTTGGTGTTACCTGGTCGTGTAACGCGAAAGCGAATGTGTCCTACGAGACGCTCAAGATCATGAAAGATAACGGGTTACGCCTGCTGCTGGTCGGATATGAATCTGGCAATCAGAAGATCCTTAACAACATCAAGAAAGGTATTCTGGTTGAGAAGGCAAAGCAGTTCACCAAAGATTGCCACGAACTCGGCATCGTCATTCACGGCACCTTCATCATGGGCCTGCCGGGTGAGACGCGAGAGACCATTGAAGAGACGATCCAGTATGCTCAAAATCTGGATCCAAAGACGATCCAAGTTTCTCTGCCGGCAGCATATCCGGGTACTTTCCTCTACGATCAAGCCATGCAGAACGGCTGGTTGTTGACGGAGACCGGTGACCAATTGGTCAGCGCCGACGGTGTGCAGAACAGTGTACTCGAATATCCGCACCTCAGCAGCGCAGAGATATTCGATGCGGTAGATACCTTCTACAAGCGTTTCTATTTCCGCCCCGTTAAGATGGCCGCCTTGTTCTACGAGATGTGCAAGGATTGGAGTGTCATGAAACGGCAGCTCCGTGAAGGGGTGGAGTTTTTCCGCTTCCTATGGGGACGGGAGAACACCGCCTGAAGCACTTGATCGTCACAGCCGACGATTTCGGTCGCTCCCTGGCCGTGAACGAAGCGATCGAGGAAGCGCATACGACCGGTATTCTTACTGCTGCGAGTTTGATGGTGGGGGCGAACGCGGCTTCAGACGCCGTTGACCGCGCAAAGCGGCATCCGGAATTGGGTGTCGGGCTGCATCTGGTTGTCGTTTGTGGTAAAGCCGTCCTTCCTCCCGCTGAAATTCCCGATCTCGTGGATGCTAACGGCGAATTCGATACGAATTTGGTGCGCGCAGGGTTCCGCTATTTCTTTTCCCCGAAAATGCGTCGCCAATTGGCCAGAGAAATTCGCGCGCAATTCGAGGCTTTCCGAGCTTCGGGTTTGGAGCTCGATCACGTGAACGCCCATAACCACCTGCATCTACATCCAACGGTCTTAGGTCTGATCCTGTCTATCGGAAGTGAATATGGCCTGCGCGCCGTGCGGGTGCCGGCCGAACCCGTCGAAATTCCAGGTGCTACGCCACTGAAAGTGCCTGGGAGGATTGGCAGCGCCTTTCTCAGTATCTGGCTCAGCCTGACGCGTAAACGCCTCCGCGACGCGGATGTTCGCATCAATGATCGCGTGTTTGGCATTCGCGATAGCGGCAATATGGTGCGTGAGCGCATGCTGGCCTTGCTGCAAGAGTTACCAAATGGGGTTACGGAAATTTTCTCTCACCCGGCGCGCGGCGCTTGGGATGGTGTCGAAGCGGCAGCGGCGCAATACCGTTTCGAAGAAGAATTCCAGGCATTGGTCGACCCAGCGGTGAAATCCGCGGTGATCGCCTCCGGCGCCACCCTCATGACATTCAAGGACATTTGATCGGAGATCATGGTCGGCGATTCCTGGACCCATAAAATGGCGCGAATATGTATCCTGCCACTCGTGAACACACCGGTGACGCCGAACCACCTGACGACGGTGCGTCTCATTACTGGGATTGCCGCCTGCGCGGCCTTCGCCGTCGGTACGCGGGAGTGGGATATTTGGGGCGGTTGTTTGTGGTTGTTCTCGGCCTTTCTAGACCGAGCAGATGGGGAATTGGCGCGGGTTAGCGGCAAGATCACGCCCGGCGGGCATAAGTTTGATATGTTCTGCGACGTGACGGTGACGTCGTTGTTCTTCCTCGGTGCGGGGATCGGGTTGCGGGACGATGTCCTGTTCGGTGTTGAGTTGGGCCAGTGGCCAATTTGGCTCGGCGCCCTCGGCGCAGCCGGTGTTTTCGCCGCTGAAATCTTCGCCGAATTCATCGACCGTGCGCAGGCCGATACAGGCGAGAAGGCTTATGAAGGTATCTGGGGCTTTGATTTCGACGATATTCTGTATCTCTTCGCGCCGGTAGTTTGGCTAAATTTGCATCTGTATTTCGTGCTGGGTGCCTCAATTGGGGCACCGGCCTTCGCGCTGCTGACCTGGTGGAAGTGGCGGAAGATGGGGATTAAGGCGTGAACATCTCCGGGGTTTGAGAAATCGCCTAAGCCGCTAGCTTGCTTAAATACTGCGCGTACCAATCAAAGCCGACATACTCGACATAAGCGTCGATGATCTTCTGCGTGATTGTACCCGGCACCGGTGATGGCATTTCGGTACCGTTCACGCTGCGGATGGGGCAGACGCAAAAGCTCGTCGAGGAGATGAAACATTCGTCCGCGTTATAGGCGTCGAAGAGGTCAATATCGGTTTCTTCAAAAGGAATAGCCATTTTATTCGCTAATTCGCGGACGACAGAGCGAGAGACACCCGGTAGGACATAACGTTCCTTCGGTGTCTTTATAACGCCGTCGGTGACGAGGAAGAAATTGCTACCTTTGCCTTCCGAGAGATTGCCATTCTCGTCTAATAGAATTGCGTGCGCGCCGGGACTCTGGGCCGTGACTTCTAGGTCGCCCAAGACCAAGTTCAGATAATTGTGCGTCTTGGCTCGGGGGCTCACCATGTCGGGTGCCACGCGGCGGACCGAAGGTGTGACGATTTCCAAGCCATCGCGGTAAGATCCTGCGCGAGCCGCGAGCGGTAACGGCAGGCATTCGACGATGATGGTCGGTCCTTCCCATTCCGGCCAAGCGGTCGCGTCAGCCGGGTCGAGGCCACGCGTCACCCGCTGCGTCACCCAGTAATCCTCATCTTTGCTGATAAGGGGTAGATTGCGTTCCACCACTTGTTCCGTGACCTGGATGAAGTTGTCGATGCTCATTCGTGGGTCGATGCGCAGGTACTTTAAGGATCTATAGAACCGGTCCAGATGTTCGCGCAATCTGAAGATGTCATGCCCGAAAGTCCGCGTGGTGTCGAACACTGCATCGCCGTATTTAACGCCTCGGTCGCGAAAGGGAATACGGGCTTCACTTTCCGGGACGTATTCGCCGTTGAGATAGACAATGCGTTGATTAGGTAGGTTCATTTTTCAATCTCCACTACGGTCAGCCATCCTCTAGGGTCTTCTCCGATGCCCGTTACCGTCTCGAAGTATGCCTGTTGTAGGCGTTTGACGATAGGCCCAACCTCGCCTTTGCCGATGGGGGCACTGTCGACGTCGATCACCGGAGTGACTTCCCAACCGGTACCGCAGAAGAACGCTTCTTCGGCCATGAACAATTCGCTGCGGTCGATCTCGCGCTGCTCCGTCTTCAGGCCGAACTCGTCCTCCAGCAACGTAATCACCGTATCCCGTGTAATGCTCTCTAGGATGTCGCTTGTGATGGAAGATGTGATTGGCACCCCGTTGCGGATCATAAAGAAACACATGCTAGGGCCTTCGGCGATCTTACCCGCCCGGTTTAATAACAGCGCGGTGTCGTATCTATCGACCTTGGCCTGAATTCCTGCGAGGCGGGAATTGTTGTAATTGCCGACGGCTTTGGCGCGCCCCGGCATGACGCGATCGGATAGGCGCTCCCAGGAGCTGACCTGGGCACGGCATCCGGTCTCTGTAAGTTTTGGGGTGCCGCGCCGGATAGCAGTAATCACGGATTCGACCGGCCCCCGCGCGCTGGCTTCCCCGTCACCGCCAAGATAGGCCATCGGGCGGATATGGACGGATTCTTTGAACCCATTGCGGCGGACCAATTCGACCACCGCCTCTTCCATCTCATCCGCGCTTACCACGGCGTCAAAGCGCAGGATGCGCTGTGATATCTCCATCCGCTCCATATGATCACGCAAGCGGAATAGCAGCATGCATTTTCGTCGATCCGACCAATAGCCCCGGATACCCTCAAAGACTGCGGCCCCGTATTTCACGACAGGAGAGAAGACATGCACTTGCGCGTCCTTCCAGGGGATGAAATTACCGTTCTGATAGACGAGCAGGTCCTCGTGCGGTCCGGGGTCGGTCATCACAACTCCCTCAACGCGTTGAATTGATCCACATAGCAGGAGCCGTCGATGCGGGCACCGATCACCGTCGTGCGACCGCTTTTTAGGGCGGCTTGCAGGGCATCTCCTAATTGTTGTTCGGTCTCAACGGTGACACCGTCCGCACCCACGCCCTTTGCGAGTGCCTCCCAATCCAATCCGCCAATCCCAACGCCATGCCGCGGAATGCCTTTTAGCTCCTGCTTCACGCGGATAAGGGCGATTTCTTGATCGTCGAAAACGACAACGATGATCGGTAAGTTCTCTCGGACGGCCGTCTGCAAATCGGCGATGGCCATCATGAAGCCGCCATCACCGGTGAAGGCGACTACTGGGCGGCCCGGATAGGCGAGGCGCGCGCCGAGCGCTCCGGGAATGGCATAGCCCATGGAGCCAAGACCGTTCGAGGTCAAAAACTCCCGAGGGCCGTAGGATTGCCATTTCTGCACCACCAACAAACGGCTGGCCCCCGCGTCACAGGTCGCGATAGTTTCGCGCGGCAGGACCGCGCGGGCGACATCCATCGCGCCTTGTGGGGAAATGCCCTGTGTTGGCACATCAAGCGCCTTGGTGACTTGCTCGCGGAACGTCTTGGCCGACCCTTCACCCCAACCGCTGCCTTCGGGTGCAAATTCGGCCAATCCGGCCAGTAAAGCTTTCAAGTTGCCGACCATCTCGAATTCGGCCGGGATCACCGCTTCCAGGCTAGGCGTATTGGAGAAGGAGATCACCGGTATGTCATAGGGCCAGGGTTTCGGTTGCAGTTCGATAGCATCCAGGCCAATGGTGATGATCAGATCTGATTGCATAACAAGCTCACGCTCGATCAGACCCCCGATGATGCAGCCGGCCCGCAACGGGTGGTCTTCCGGGATGGCGCCCTTGCACTTCGACGTCGTGAGGACCGGTGCCCCTAATCGTTCTGCCAATGCCACTAGCTCGTCCGAAGCGTGATCCCAAAAGATACCGAGACCCACCAACAGGATTGGTCGACGCGCTGAAGCTAGCGTCTGCAATGGTATTTTCAACGCAGCGCGATCGGGCTCTACCGGCACAATTCTGGGGCGTAGCGGCGCTTCACCACCAGCGTTGGCGGCTTCGTTCATGGTCTCGTTGGACGGCATGTCGAATTGTACCGGGCCGGGCGCGGGCGACGTTGCGATGCGAATGGCCCGGCGAATTTGCTGGCGAACCGATTTCGCGTGGATAGTCGTTTGCCATTTAGTCACTGGTGTATAGAGCGCGTGCTGGTTCAGGACTTGCCGCAGGCCGGTCTCATAAGTAGGGGCCGGATATTGGTCGGTAATGGCAATAAGTGGTGCCCGGTCCATCCACGCATGGGCGACGCCGTTCACCATGTTGGCGGCTCCTGGTCCCCGGGTCGACACGCAGACACCAGGCGAGCCTGTAATTTCGCCCCAGGTCGCCGCCATCATCGCGCCCGCGACTTCCTGTTTCATCAGAATGAAGCGGACATCGCGTTCGCGCGCCGCTTCCATTAATTCAACCGTCTCACCGCCCGGGTGACCGACGATGAAAGGTGTTCCCATCTCATCGAACGCGTCGACGAGGACTTCTACCGTGGTGGTCATATCAGCTGTCCTCCTGCTCTGGCGGTGCGTCGATATCGATGATGAGGTTCAGATATTTGTCGATGGAGACAGTCGTGTCCGGTCCGGCGACGGCGGTGGATTCGCGCTCCTCGATGACCGCCGGTCCCCGGAACGAATCGCCTGGTTTCAACGCATAACGATTGTAAATCTTGCAGGCTGCATATCCGGTCTCCGGGAAATAGACCTCACGTTCGCCTTTATCCGCCGGGTTTTCGTCAATCTGCTGGCCCGCAAAGTTAAGCTCGACATTCGGTGTCGGGCCCGATGCATAAACGCGCCAGGTCAATGCCTCAATCGGCAGATCGCTGATTTGGCGGCCGAATAGCTCCTGATAACGGTCGAGGAAGATTTGCCGGATCGTTGCAGCAGAGCTCCCATCGAGCTTGCCTTCGGGCACAGGCACGTCAATCTCGAACCCTTGTCCGCTATAACGCATATCCGCGCGCCGCCGCATGGAGACAGTGGATGGGTCCGCTCCAGCTTCATGGATTTGCGCCAAGGCTTCGGCTTCCATTTTGGCGAATAGATCGTTGAGCCGATTCCAATCGAGTGTCTCTAAGCGCGAGACATAACTGCGGACTGCATCCGTGCCAGGGGCGGCAACCAAAAACCCAAGGGCCGACAGGACACCGGCACCGAGCGGGCAAATGACTCGGTTGATCTTCAACAATTTCGCCATCCCGTAGGCATGCACGGGACCGGCTCCGCCGGAGGCTACCAGTGCATAGCGGCGCGGGTCGCGACCCTTCTCGGCAATATACATACGAGTAGCCGCCGCCATGTTCTCGTTGACGATACTGTGGATACCCCAGGCGACATCGGTCACCGATAGGCCGGTGGCGGAGGCGAGCGTATCCTGCACTGCGCCCTCTACCGAGCTCAGATCTAAATCCATTTCGCCGCCGAGGAAATACTCCGGTGAGAGATAACCCAATAATAGGTCGGCGTCGGTGACGGCGGGTTGAGTGCCCCCTTGGCCGTAACAGACGGGCCCAGGATCGGAGCCGGAGCTGTCTGGGCCCACCTTCAGCAATCCCATATTGTCTACCCGCGCCAGCGATCCGCCACCGGCACCAATCTCGATCAAATCGATGACCGGTACCTTCAGCGGCAATCCCGAGCCTTTCTTGAAGCGACGCACTCTGCCGGCCTCGAACTCGTGGGCATGTTCGGGTTCGAACTCTTCAATCAGGCACATCTTCGCGGTGGTGCCACCCATGTCGAAGGAGATTAAGTGGTGGGTGTCTGTCAGTCGTCCGTAGAATGCGCCCGCGGTTGCGCCCGCCGCCGGTCCGGATTCGATCAGATGGATCGGCGCCTTTCGGCCGGTTTCGACCGACGCAATGCCGCCGCTTGATTGCATCAGGTACAATGATTGCCTCAGGCCGAGGGCCGAGAGTTTATCCGACAGATTGCCGAGGTAGCGCTGCATCAGCGGCAAGACGTAGGCGTTGGCGCAAGCCGTGTTGGCGCGCTCGTATTCCCTGATCTCGGGCGCGACTTCCGTCGACGTGGTGATCGGAATGTTTGGGAAAGCCGCTTCCAGGACTTCCTTGGCCCTCCGTTCGTGAGATGCATTGGCGTAAGAATGCATGAAGCAGATGGCAATCGCTTCGACGCCCTCTTCTTTCAGTTGCTGCGCCGCATCTTGAAGACCAATTTCGTCCAATGGCCGCAGGACCTCGCCGTTGGAATTCACCCGCTCGTCAATTGCGAGCCGCAGGAACCGAGGTGCCAGAGGTTTCGGCCTCTCGAAGAACAAATCGTAAAGGTCGTAGCGAATTTCCCGGCCCATTTCGAGCGAATCGCGGAAGCCTGCGGTGGTGATTAGCCCAATCTTGGCACCTTTGCGTTCAATCATGGTATTGGCAACGAGCGTTGTGCCATGGACAACGGCGTCCAATTCGGGCACGGACGTTCCCGCTTCCTCGACCAATCGTTCGAGTCCTTCGGTGATCGCTACGCTCGGATCTTCAGATGTCGTCAGGCGTTTGCCCGTGAAGATCAGATCGCGGTTCTCGTCGACCAGAACGAAATCGGTGAACGTGCCGCCGACATCGACGCCCACGCGGATGCTGCCTTTGGTCTTATTAGTCATTGCTCAAACGCCTCCTACTCGATGCCGTAATGGCGTTTGGCGTATTCGGCTGTGATATACCCATTGCGTAAATCGTTTTGCACCGCCTTCGGGTCGCGGGCATTGGGTGGGCCGTATCCGCCACCTCCGCCGAAGCGCAAGGTCAGTTTGTCGCGGGGTGCCAGCACGCTGCGGGCTTTCGGGTGCGGTTTGGTGCCGTCGGATTTCACGATCTCGACCTTTGCTCCTTCCATGCCGCCGAGGAGACCCCTTGCCGCATATTTTTGCCGGTCAGACATCATAGAAAGACGGACGTCGTCTTCCGCTGTGATCTCGATTTCTACCTCTTGCCCGAGGCCGCCCATAAACTCGCCAGCACCGCCGGAGTCCGTTCGGAACTCTTTCTTCCAAACGAGAAGTGGGGCGAGGCTTTCGAAAGCTTCAATGCTGCCGGAACCCGAATTGGTCGGGAATGCTGTGCAGGAATGGCCGTCGGCGACTGGGCTTGCACCCATTCCGCCGCTTGCAAAGAAGATTTGTGAGAAGCGGTTACCACCATCATCGATGCCGCTGTATACGGATCGCATTGTCGGGGCCCCACCGCATTCGGCGATAACTCTGTCTGGCACTGCTTGGGCCAGGCATTCGTAAATCGCGGCAGCGAGCAGATGGCCTGTTAACTGGCGGGCATTGACTGGTGCCGGGAAGGTTGGGTTAAGGATACTGCCTTCTGGTGCGGCTACGGTGACAGAGCGATAAGACCCTTCGTTGCGCGGAGTATCGGGATCAAGCGCGCATTTTACCGGATATGTAGAATACGCGTAGGTGTATTTCATCACGGAGTTGAGCCCCCGGTCGATTTGCTTTGACGTGCCGTCGTAATCGATGTGTAGAGCGGAACCATCGACCGTGATAGCGCATTCGATATGGGTCTCATCCTCATCGTAGCCATCGGCGTCAACGGCTGCGCGGTAGGTTCCGTCGGGGACCTCCTCGATAGCTTTCCGCATGGCGATGTCGGCACGCTCCAGCAAAGCGCCGGAGAGGCCTGTTAGGTCATTGAGCTGTGCGTCATCGAGGAACTCTTGAAGCCGCCCCGCGCAAACCTGTTGTGCTGTCACTTGTGCGTAGATATCTCCAATAACTTGGCTTGGGACCCGGACATTGGCGGTGATGAAATCGAAGACGTCTTGATTTGGCTCGCCCTCTTTTAGGAACTTCATCGGCATCAAACGGATGCCTTCCTCAAACAATTCGCGTCCGTCCGATGACCATCCGGCCCCGCCAATATCTGGCAGATGTGCGATCGAACCCGAAAACCCAACTAGCTTCCCCTTATGAAAGATTGGCGCTGCCATGGTGATATCCGGCAGATGGCCAGAGCCGATCCAGGGGTCGTTGGTGATGATGCAATCGCCAGGGTTCCAATTCTCAATCGGGATGCGTGTGATGAAATTTTTCAGGGCATCCGGCAGCATGCCGACGAAAGATGGGATGCCGGCGGTATTCTCGGCCAGCGAATCTCCGTTCGAATCCATCAAGACTGTCGCAAAATCATTGGATTCCCGCACAATGGTGGAGAATGAAGTGCGTAGCAGTGCAGCTGCCGATTCATCCGCGATGGAGATTAAGCGGCTCCATAGGATCTCTAATGTTATGGGGTCGAAATTCGCTTTTTCAGCGCTGTTCATCGCGTGTCCTGTTTTCTGCTTTCTCTATAATAGATTGATGCTCAACATTGGTCTCAAAAAAACTCTAGAGATGGTTCCCAGGTAGATGCCTGTTGTCATCAGGCAATATCTTAATCAATTTGTCTGAAACTAATCTCACGTTTACGTATCGAGACGGTATTAAAATTATGTCAACTGTGGGAGGAAATGGTCTCCAGCGTGATGTGCGAGATCAACTGCCAACGGCTGCGACGCCATTCGCTGCGCATCGCGGCTATGGTCGATAAGATCGTGCCAGCCTATCAAAAGAACAATGTGACGCCGGCGACCCAATAGGAAGTGATCCGGCTTTCCGTTATCTCCAAGGAAATCTCGGAACGTCTTGCGGATTCTGATTTGGAACACGTCATTAATCTATGAGAGACGCTTTATTCTGTGACGTCGTCAATTCGCCGTGATCCGAAAAACCCCGATCCGCGTGATCTGGATTTGTTGAAGGCGATCTCGGATGCGATCGTCGTCAGTTTTAATCCGGAAAAACGTCCGCGGATTTCGCCGCGGGACTCAAGCAAATGGTGCGCGACAAGTATCGCAAGCGCTAATAAGAAGAACAGGCTGCAGGCTAGAGCCTTTCCAGGTTATATCTAAGCTCTGAGGTAGGTTTAACTATCCTTCTGCTGCGTCCATGCCGAAGGCGTCATGCGTTGACGGCCCGATACGATTAGATCGAATATCTCTGGCACAGTTAGACTGTGGCTGAATCCGCCAGTGTATCGAATACGTTACCTTTGGATGGTTGCTCAGATATCAAACTCTGATGCCATAAGGCATAAAACAATAGGATCCATGATGCGATTCCGGCCCGTTTCTTGCCACTCACGAACAATTTCTCGACGCGATCTGGACGGCAGATTTCCGATATTGCCGGATTGCGTGCGACCAAGGGTCCGAGTGTCTCGCCCCGGCGTTGAATCCATTCACCTACGGGGACGGTAAAGCCTCGCTTGCGCTCGAATGGCTGCGCCATTGGCATGACCCGCTGTAGCCATTGACGGAGCAACCATTTACCGGCGCCTTTCCGGATTTTCATATCATCCGGCAAGGTGAAAGCTATCTTGGCGACTTCGCGGTCGAGGAACGGTGTTCTGCCCTCAAGTCCGTGGCTCATGAGGCAGCGGTCGAGTTTGGTAAGCAGATCATTCGCCAGCCAATCGGCGCTATCCGTTGCTTGTGCGATTTGCAGCGGGCTTCGATGGGGTAGGGTCGCGCTTGTTTGTGCTGACTCAAATCCGTCTCGCCATCCATGCGGTTCGTCGCGCAAAACACTTAACCCATCAAATATGCCACGGGCACGAAGCGTTCGACCGCCGCGCCACCAGGGCCGCAACTGGCTGCGATATCTACCGTATCCAGCGAACAATTCATCCCCGCCTTCGCCGCAGAGGACGACCTTCAGGTCTTGCGCCGCTTCGCGCGCTAGTTTCCATGTCGGTAGGACGGCGTAATCCGCTGCCGGGTCGTCGACGCTTGCCGCCACTTGAGGTAGCAACTCCCAGAAATCGGTCTCGTTGAATTCGATCTCTTGATGTTCGGCACCGACCGATTCGGCCACTGCTTTCGCGTGGGCCCGCTCGTCATGGACACCGGTGTCGCTAAACCCAACTGTGAAGGCCTGGACGGGGCGATCGTTTAGCCGTGCCATGAGAGCGAGAATCGCGGAGGAATCAATGCCGCCGGATAAGAACAATCCGTAGGGAACATCGGAGCGTTGATGAATTCGGACGGAGTCTTCAAGC
>CAJWTF010000041.1 GCA_913046825.1 uncultured Rickettsiales bacterium
CGCCAATCTTTGCCCGTATGGCGGCGACGGTAATGGAATGGATTTGTGTTGTCGCGTATGACGATATCGAACAGCAGCAGACCGCCAGGCGAGAGACCGGTGAAGCTGGATTGAAGAAAATCTTCGTCAGCAAATGTATCGTTTCCGGCTTCCGAGGTGTTACAAAGCACTTCACCGAGTGCTTCAATCGCTGCCCACCGGGGCAAGGCGAATTCAGCAACGTCGCTGTGATACAGTGCCGCGCTGGGTGCGAGATTTTCCGTTAATGCCAAGGCAGCTGCAGAGAGATCGATGCTGATCGTCGCGTAGCCCAATTGAGCGAGTGCAGCTAAAAGGTGCCCGCCGTTGCACCCAAGATCAATGATCAGGCCATCCGCAATACCGTTCTCTCGTATCGCACCAATGACTGCAGCGGGCAGTAGTGGATTGGCAAACCCAACGTGATGACAATAGCCCAAGTCTTAGGAGTAAAAATTGTCTATCGGATTTGAGTGTCGACAAAATTGGGGGCCGTGATTAAATGCGCTCTCCGTAATCCAAGTAAACCGTCATGCACGATCTTCTGGAAAAACCTGTTCTTGTGCCGTTGATCGCCATCGTGCTGATGCAAAGCATGATCGTGATGTCGACATACGGGATCACGATCATCGCCCCAGACGCAGCGGGCGATGTCGGCATTCCGCCGGAATGGATCGGCTATTTGTTCGCGGTGATCTATGCTTTTGCCAGCGTTTCCGGATTAATGTCCGGCTGGATGATGGCGCATTGGGGAGCGGCGTGGGCATTTCGCGCGATGATGGTCGCGGTGGTTCTCGGCAGCCTGGCTTTCATGGGTGCGCACGCGTGTCTTGCTTTCCTATCTGCGGCGTTGCTTGGCTTGGCGACGGGGCCGATGAACCCGGTGGGAAGCGCGGTGCTGGTGCAGATATCGCCACCCGGATGGCGGGCCTTTATGTTTTCACTAAAGCAATGCGCGACCCCGTTGGGGGGGGTTCTGGCGGGCTTGATCTTGCCGCCGTTGGCACTGCTTTGGGGATGGCAGGCCGCGTTCGCGGTGGTTCCGGCCATGGCGCTGTTGCTCTTTATAATCGCAGGTATCGGCGGTCTCGGTGGGCCGACAAAATCCGCGGCACAGCCGAAGCCCTCGGGCGGCATGATGGAATCGTTACGCCTCTCGCTCGGGGGACGGCAGGTCACCGCCACCTCCGTGGCCGGCGCATTGTTCGCTGGCAGCCAAGTTGCCTTGCTGGCCTATCTCGCGGTTTATCTCTGGCGTGAGGCCGGGATGTCGACGACCGAAGCGGGTTATGCGTTCGCGATCATCAATGTCTCCGGGGTCGTTGCCCGCATCGCTCTGGGATCGGTCGCGGAGCGCCGTGTCGAAACGGCCTTGCTGCTGGTGGTCTCGGCGGTGGGTATGGGAGTCGGTGTGATCGCCATCGCCAATTTCAGCGCCGATTGGCCGCTCTGGGCAATGTATTCGGCCATCGCCGTCACCGGTGCCTTCGGTAACGGATGGGTTGGATTGCTGTTTGCTGAGTTGGCCCGCTTGGCGCCCGAAGGCCGCGCCGCCGAAGTCACAGGCGGCGGTCAGGTATTCATGTATGGCGGAGTCTGTGCCACACCGCTGCTCTGCGGCGTGGCGCTCGATTGGACCGGGCAATACGCCGCCGTCTTTGTACTGCTTACCGTTCTGGCCTTTATTGCTGCGGCTGTCTTGGAGTGGGGACGGCGCTAGTTCGCTAATCCGGCCAGTTCTGCAGTAAATCCACCGGATCGCCGAATTGCGACGCCATTTCCACCACGCTCGGTGCGTTGAGGGCATTCAAGAAGCCCTTGTCGATGAGGGTGGTGTTGCCCGCTGTCACGGTTGAGTCGAAGGTGATCAAGTCCATATGGACCGGAGGTTCCTCCCATTCCGGCATCATCTTGCGGATGTAATCGTTTGGTTTCGCGAGATCGATGCCGAAATGCAGTGCGCCGACTGAGTTCGAGCCCGCGGGGTAGATCGTGTGGCGCGGCGCTTTCGGGTTGAAGCCGCAGCCAAGCTCGATCAACTGTCCGCCGACCAGCATGTCGCGCAGGATTGCCGCTTCCTCCGAATTGCCTTCGACCTCAGTGATCAAATCGTCTTTGAAAATGACCCGGGGTGGGGTCTCGAACGGTTTCTCGAAGCCGACTGCCCAATAGGGAATCACCACGCCGTTGGTCTCTACTTGGACTGAATCGTCGTCGTCGACGGAGGTCCGGTCGTAAACGTTGGGACCATGGCAGGGCAGATAGTGGATGTAGCATCCGGGCTCGTCCGCTGTCATATGGCCGCGCCAGCGGTTGGACTTTAGCAAATTGTCGCGCATTTCGGCAGTGTATTTGATGGTAAGGTCGGTGCCGCGTGGATCGCCGAACTTTAGGTCGAAATCTTGATCCTTCGGGAACATCTCGGCGGTTTGCCGGATGATTTCGCCGACGATGTCGATGGGGAAACGAGCCTGCGGTGTTTTCAGTAGGTCCAAGTCGCGGAAATAGGTGATTTTCACCCAGCGTTGACCCTTCTCCTTGCGCATCTTGATGCAAAAGGGATCGATGATCGAGCAGAACCAAGTGGAGACGACGAAGCTGGCGGTCTCCACCAAGGGGCGCAGTTCGGCCGGAATTTCCGTCGCCTGGCTGCTGTCGGCCATGATCACCGTCGGTTTCACGCCGCGCGAGCGCGCAAGCCCGCAGATCGCGTGGATGACGCGGGGGTCAAGCTTGCGGTCCGCCAGGAACACCATGGTGTCGTCGGGTCGAATGGCAAATGTGCGGACGAGATTGTCCATGGCCTCGAAATACTGGCCGGTGAGCACCGTCTCCAGTTTCTCTTCCCGTGGTAACCCAATCAGGGCTTCTTCCGGCGGCTGGGTCATGACGATCTCCTTGCGGTCAAAATTGCGTGTCTAGTATGGTAGCGTGGTGGAAATTATCCGCCAAGGCTTGCCAAGCGCAGCTTTGGTGGGCTGAGTTCGGCTTTATGCCCCGTTTCGTTGAAATCGCGGCCATTATGGCCTTTATGCTACTTTCCGCCCCCATTGTCGCGGGGTTGGTGACGACGTTATTTGCGGCGGCCCATTTTATGGTTTTCTCGGAAGCGCCGCTAGAAGAGGCGCAGGCGCTCGAACCGTTCTTTCTCACGGTTGCAACCTTCGTTTATGGGACCTTGTGCTGACACGTCTTTAAAGAAGGCAGCTAGACCTTCATCCGGTCGCCCTTGGGGTCATAAAAGCCTGCGAGCTGCGCGCGTGCCGCCACGCATTCGGAGGCAATTTCAATAGACCAATTGCCGCTATCGATCCAATCCTTGGTGACACCGTCCGGCTCTGACACATATCCCATGCCCACAGCGGCCCCTATCGCATGCCCATAAGACGCCGACGTGGTGTAACCAACACTTACGCCGTCCCGAAAGATCGGCTCATCGTGATACATACGGGCATTGGGATCGGTAAGCAGGAATTGCACGAGGCGTCGATTGAGCGGTTTGCCACGTTGGGGCTCGAGGACGTTCCGGCCGATGAAATCGGCATTCCAATCGATGGCAAAGCCAAGCCCTGCCTGGAAAGGCGTGTCTTCTATGCCGATATCGTCACCCCAATGGCGGAAGCCTTTTTCCTGCCGTAACGAGTCCATAGCGTGGTAGCCTGCCATTGTCAGGCCGAAATTCTCTCCCGTCTCCGCCATGCGGTCGAAAAGATGCTGTGCGAACTCGGTGGCCATGTATAGCTCGTAGCCTAGCTCGCCCATGTAACTAATGCGCACGGCACGTACGGGTGCGTAGCCGATCTCCGTCTCTAAAGCGCCGCGATACGGCAACGCATTGTCGGAGACGTCTTCTCCGCAAAGCGCCGCGAGGACCTCGCGGGACCGTGGCCCCATTAGACCAAGGGAAGATATTCCCGAAGTTACGTCCGTCGCGACCGCGCGACTCACTCCAATATGCTTTTTCAGCCATGCATAATCGCGCGACGCAGCGGCGGCGCCGGTAACGACTAGGAAGGCGTCGCTGGTCAATCGCGCAATCGTCAGGTCGGCTTCGATGCCGCCTTTGGCGTTCAGCCATTGGGTATAGCGTACTTGTCCGGGCTCGATCCGCGTGTCGCAAGTACAGATATTCTGCAGCACGGCCTCGGCATCTGGACCTTCCAGCCGGAATTTCGCGAAAGAGGACATGTCGAACAGTGCAACGCCGTTCCGGGTTGCCTTGTGTTCTCGTGCCCAGTTGTCGAACCAAGGGGTACGGCCCCAGCCGTAGCTGTATGTGTTGTCTTGCTCTTTGTCCGCGAACCACATGGGGCGCTCCCATCCCATGGTGACGCCGAAGCAAGCGCCGCGTGCATCAAGGCGGTCGTAAAACGGGCTACGGCGCGCACCTCGCGCGGTTTCTGGTTGCCGGAATGGCCAGTGCATGGCGTAGAGAAGTCCCAAGGACTCTTTGGTGCGATCATAAAGATAAGTGCGATTACGTTCGAAGCGATGAAAGCGCCGAATATCAAGTTCGGCCAGGTCCATGGTCGGCGCATCCTCGACGATCCATTCCGCCAAGGCCTTGCCGGCACCCCCAGCGGATTGAATACCGATGGAGTTGAAACCAGCGGCGATGTAGAGCTTCCGTAATTCCGGTGCCTCGCCCAGAATATAGCGGTTGTCCGGGGTAAAACTCTCGGGTCCGACGAAAAGCTGGCGAATTTCCGCCTCTGCCAAAGCCGGGATGCGGTCCATTCCGGTATTCATGAAGACCTCGAACTGGTCCCAATCCTCGGGCAAGGCCTGGAATTCGAACCCGTCCGGAATGCCCTCCATGCCCCAAGGCTTGGCATTAGGCTCGAACCCGCCGAGGAGCAGACCGCCGACTTCTTCCTTGATATAGATATAGCCGTCCATATCGCGGATCACCGGCTGGTTGCGCATCACGCCTTCCATCGGCCGGGTGACGATGTAGTAGTGTTCCGCCGCGTGCAGTGGCACATCCACGCCGAGCGGCGCACACAATTCCCGCGTCCACATTCCCGCGCAGACAACTACGACTTCCGCGTCTATGCGCCCCTGATCGGTGACGGCGCCCACCGCTCGGCCGTTTTCGCTCAATATTTCCGAGACCTGGACGGTTTCGATAATTTTCGCGCCGCGGTTTCGTGCCCCTTTCGACAGCGCCTGTGTGGTGTCGGTTGGATTCGTCATGCCGTCGGAGGGGATCAGGTATGCGGCGACCAGATCGTTGGTATGCAGCAATGGAGCTTGCGCCTTTGCATCGTCGAGAGAGATGCGTTTGACTTCGACGCCAAAGGCGGCCGCCATGCCGGCTTGGCGTTTCATTTCTTCTTCGCGCTCCGGCGTGCGCGCGACTGAGATGCTTCCGGTACTGCGATAGCCGGTTGCCTGCCCTGTCTCCTCTTCCAGGCTGGTATAGAGGTCACGGGTGTATTGCGCGAGTTCGGTTTGATTGTGAGTGGCGCGTAATTGACCGACTAATCCGGCCGCGTGCCACGTGGTACCGCTGCTCAGGCGGCCCTGCTCCAGCAGCACGACATCCGACCAACCGAGCTTGGTCAGATGATAAGCGACACTGCACCCGACGATGCCGCCACCGATGATCAGGACCCGTGTTTTAGATGGTAGTTCGGCCATTAGCTCTCTCCCTGTGACACCGAAGTTTAACCATTGTTCGCCGTCAGTCGCAAAGTCGGATGCTGGCTCGTTTCGTTGGTTCGTGATAGCAATTTCCATTATGTCGAAAGTTATAAGAATAGTTTTTTTATTCATTGGCCTCGTTGCGACCACGAATGTTTTGGCGGCGACCCAAATGACTGTCTATACCGCCGTCGGCGAGACAGAGGCACAGGGGATTGGGCGTGCCTTTACCGCTGCCCATCCGGATACCGACATTCGGTGGGTGCGGAATTCGGTGGACAATATCCTTGGACGGTTACGGATCGAGCACGATCAACCGAAAGCGGATGTGGTGTGGGGAATGCCCGCCTCGGCGCTCGTGGGTCTGGTTGCCGCCGGATTTTTCCAACCTTATACGCCAAAAGGGTTCGAGAAATTAGACCGGCGATTCAGCGATCCATTGACGCCGCCCCGCTGGGTCGGTCAGCGTGCCTGGGCGAGCGCCCTCTGCGTCAATCCAGAGGTGTTGGCGGCGGAGAAACTGAAGAAACCGGTACGCTGGGGGGATTTACTGGATCCGGCTTATAGAGACCGCATATTGGGCCTCGATCCGCTCGCGACACGAACCGGCTTCATGGCGGTCGCCGGCTGGTTTTCCCTGTGGGGTGATGCGGGTGGATGGCGGTATATGGAGGGGCTGCATCGCAATATCGCCGCTTATATGCGCTCCGGAAACAGTCCTTGCGACTTGGTGGCGCGGGGCTTTTATCCGATTGGAATTTCCTATGCCTATCGAGCGGCAAACATGCAGGCGAAAGGAAAACCAATCGAAGTGATCGTGCCGGGAGACGGCGTGGGGTGGGATGTCGAAGCCATGGCGATCGTCAACGGCACTCCTTATGCCAAAGCGGCCCGCCAATTCGTGGATTGGAGCGTTCGCCGCGACGCCATGGGTCTCCAGGCTCGAGGGTTTGGAATTCTATCTTTGCCAACAGCGACACTGTCTCCACGTTTCTATCCTAAGAAGATTGAAGAACGTCTCTTACCGATGGATCCGGCTGCAACTGCGGGCAACCGAGAGCGCATTCTCTCTGAGTGGCGCATCCGCTTCGGCGCGAAAGCGGAACCGGGGCGGTAGTCGAAAACGAAGCTTGGCCTTCCCGAATAACCGGATGTAAAAATTGTTTATCCACGCTCTCGTTTTATAAGGACATGCAGGATGAGTTCGGCAAACGGCGACGCCCTGTTACTAACTCCCGGCCCGTTGACCACGTCGATGGCAACTAAAGAAGCGATGCTCCACGACTGGAGCTCCCGGGATCAAGCGTTTATCGATACGACGCAAGCGATGCGTGCTGAACTGGTTTCGATCTCGGGCGGTGGCGACGCATTCACAGCGGTCCCCTTGCAAGGCAGTGGTACGTTTGCCGTAGAAGCGATGGTCGGCACATTTCTGCCGCGCGACGGCAAACTCTTGATCGTCATCAATGGCGCTTATGGGCATCGGATCGCGAAGATTTGCGACTATATGAACCGCGCATATGTCGTCTCCGAGACGCCGGAGGATACGCCGCCCGATGCGGCGGCTGTGGACGCTATTCTCTATAACGATCCAAATATCGGCCATGTCGTTGTCGTTCATTGCGAGACGACGTCCGGCATACTCAATCCGATTGCGGAAATCGCCGCTGTTGTCGCGGCACGGGACCGGCGGTTGCTGATCGATTCCATGAGCGCCTTCGGCGCAATTCCACTTGACCTTTCGAAGGTTACTTGCGATGCGGTCGCAGCGTCGTCGAATAAATGCTTTGAGGGGGTGCCCGGTATGGGGTTCGTCCTCTGCCGTAAACCGGCCTTGCTTGAGAGTGAAAATAACGCCCATTCGCTTAGCCTCGATTTGTTCGACCAGTGGAAGGCGATGGAAGGCAATGGCCAGTGGCGCTTTACGCCGCCGACCCATGTCGTCTTTGCATTCAAGGCAGCGCTCGACGCTCATGCGGCGGAAGGCGGAGTCGAAGGACGTTTCGCGCGGTATAGCGAGAATTGCCAAATCTTGACGGATGGGATGCGGGGCTATGGCTTCGAGCCGCTGCTATCGCACAATATGCAAGCGCCCATCATCGTCACGTTTCGGATGCCCGCTGATCCGCGTTTCGACTTTCAGGACTTCTACGACCGACTGAAGGAAAAAGGCTTCGTCATATATCCGGGGAAGCTGACGGTGGCGGATAGTTTCCGCATGGGCTGTATCGGCGATCTCAATAGCGCCGATATGCGGGCCGCACTGGCCTTTGTTGGAGAGACGCTATCGGAAATGAAAGTCCCCTCCGGCAAACCGGAGTACCACGGCCATGAATGACGCGGTGGAGTCGATTGCCGCCGTGATGCCACCGGGCACCCTGGAAGGGTCTGCCGCTTGGTATGGTCGCGACTATCAGGATATCAGCGATTGGATATATCACCTTTCCGCCGAAGAGATCGAAGAAATCGATACTGCCGTCAGGGCTACGCAAGCCGCGGGACGGGACATCATCGGGGTAACTCGAGATAATTTCGAATTGCCGACGCTTGGCGACAAACTCCGCGCTGTCCGGGACGAGGTGCGCGACGGCAGAGGTTTCGCGCTCATCCGAGGGCTGCCGATCGAGTGTTACACACTAAGGGAAGCGGCGACTGCGTATTTCGGGATTGGTGCGCATATGGGCTCTGCACGTTCCCAAAACAGCGAGGGGCATGTGTTGGGGCACGTCTGCGATCTCGGTCACAAGCCGAAGGAGAACCCGCATCAGCGCGGTTATCGCTCCGGTGGCCCGCTTGATTTCCACACCGATTCCACGGATATCGCCGCTTTGCTGACCTGGCGGAAATCAAAATCCGGCGGCGAGGGGAAAATCGCGAGTTCGGTCACCGTCTACAATGAAATGCTGCGCCGCTGCCCGGACTTACTGCGCGAGCTGTTCAAGCCGATACACCGCGACCGGCGCGGCGAAATTCCAGAAGGGATGAAACCCTGGTGGACGATGCCAGTCTATCAATGGCATGCGGGATATCTAAACAGTCATTTTAATTACAATTTCATCCTCGCGACGGATCGGTTCGAGGAACTGCCGCCGATGAGCGACGCGCTGCGGGACGCCTTTCGCACCATGATGGAGATTTGCGAGGTAGTGCATCTGTCTATCGACTATGAGGCGGGCGATATCGGCCTGGTGAATAATCATGGAATTTTTCACGCGCGTGGCGACTACGAGGAGTGGCCGGAAGCCGACCGGCGCCGTTACTTGTTGCGCCTGTGGTTGTGTCCACCGGATGGCAGACCTCTACCTGAGAGCTACGCCCAGAGATACGGTAGTGTCACGCCCGGCGACCGGGGTGGTATTGTCTGTCCCGCGACGGAGTTTAATGCGCCGCTGGAGCCGATCTAGATAAGACGATAGAGAGGGTGATGAAATACGGATTGCATGTTGGATTGCGCGGCGCTGCCTTGGATCCCGATGGATTGGTTGCGATTGCCCGTAAAGTCGAGGCTTTAGGGATCGAGCATTTGGGTTTCAGCGACCACCTCGTGATCGCGGACAAAGTCGAATCGCCATATCCGTATACGAAATCGCGAGTATGGTTTGCCCAGGACAGCGGCGATTGTCTCGACCAACTAACGGCGCTGGCTTTTGTCGCGGCGGCGACGACGAAGCTGCGGCTTTTGAGCTCTGTGATGGTGATCCCGCATCGCCCGCCGATGCTGACGGCGAAAATGTTGGCGACGGCGGATATTCTATCGAAAGGCCGCGTGACGGTCGGTGTTGGTGTTGGTTGGTCGGAGGAAGAGATTTCACTACTCGGCGCACCGACATTTAAAGGGCGCGGCAAACTAGCCGACGAGACGCTCGCGGCCATGCGTATCTTGTGGACTGAGGCATCGCCGGAATTCGACGGTGAGTACATCTCGTTCAAGGATTTAAAGTTCGAACCAAAGCCGGTGCAAAAACCGCATCCGCCGATTTGGGTCGGCGGCGAGACCAAGCCCGCGCGCCGCAGGGCCGGGCAGGTCGGCGATGGTTGGTATCCGGTCGGCAATAATCCGACATCGCCGTATGATACGGTCGCTCGCTTTTCCAAAGGTCTGGCGGATATGCGAGGATATGCGGAAACGGCGGATCGCGATCCCAGTTCGATTGAAATCGGATTGAATGTGATTTGGTTTAGAATGGATGAGATATATGAAAACGAGGACGGCAATCGGATGCCGTTCACAGGGAGCGACGCCGCGATCATTGATGATATCGGCGCTTACAAAGCGGCGGGGCTGAACCATCTGGTCATCAATTTAGAAGGTGATGACCTGCAGCTGTCCTTGGACCGGCTCGATGCCTTTGCCGAAAGAATCATGACTAAAACCTAGGGAGAAAGCGAAATGGCTGTCGAACATCTCAATTCTGGAGAAATCCTAAGCCAAGCGACAATCTATAACGGTGTGGTAAATGTGTGTGGACTGACTGCCGATGATCGGTCGCTTGACGCCAAGGGGCAGACGGAGGAAATCCTCGCGAAGATCGATGACCGCCTCGCCTCCTGTGGGACGGATAAGGCGAAGCTCCTGATGGCGACGATCTATCTGACCAACATGGACGACAAGTCGGGCATGAACGAGGCCTGGACCGCATGGTTGGGCGATTTGGAGCGTCCGGCGCGGGCCTGTGTTGGTACGGCACTAGGCTCTGCCGATACGTTGGTGGAGATAGTGGTCAGCGCCGCGAAATAACGAAGCTATTCCATATTGCCGAGCTAACCTGCGATTTTGCGCATGCGCTCGGCCTCGCAGCTGATTGAGCGCACACGGCCCATCATGCATTGCATCATTGATTTGATGATTGGGTCAGTGTTGTCGAGGCGGCGGTCGAATTCCTGTTTGCTGACGGCGGGGCAAATTGACTTGGTATCCGATTTTGCCGAGGCCGCGCGAGCGCTGGCGTCGAACAACGCAATCTCTCCGAAGAGGTCACCTTTGTGGGGGACTGCGAGGCGCGACGGCGCTTCGCTGCGCAAATTCTTGTAGATGCCGATTTCCTCTTGCATCATCGTATAGGCGTAGTCGTTGGGCCACCATCTTAAAAATGACTTCGCCCTCTCTAAAGACCTGTTTCTTGATCTTGCCGCCGGGCATCGATTGTTATCCTGAATGCAGCTTGTGGACGGCGGTTTTTGCGTTATTTCAAGATCAAATCAATGCCAAGCTGAAACGCCATAGGCATAGAGTGTTCTATGCGGTATCGTGTCGCAAATTTGGATGGGAGAGGACGAAATGGACAAGCGCACCCTTGAAGTAAACGGTCGGAACTACGGTTGGCCCGAGACGCCGGTCGTGGTCGTCTGCATTGATGGATCTGAACCCGACTACATGGACCGCGCGATCGAAGATGGCCGCATGCCCTGGCTTGCGAAGGTTCGCCCCGTGGGCACCGACCGCGTCGCGGATTGTGTCGTGCCGACCTTCACCAACCCGAACAATCTATCCATCGTCACCGGCCAGCCGCCGTCCGTACACGGTATTGCGGGTAATTTCTTCTGGAATCCGGAGACCGACGAGGAAGTGATGATGAACGACCCGAAATTTCTGCGCTGCGGCACGATCCTCGCCGCCTTCGCGGAGGCCGGGGCTAATGTCACGGTCATCACGGCGAAGGACAAATTGCGACGGCAGCTGGGCCACGGAATGCAATTTGGCGCGGGTGGCGGTATTTGCTTTTCCTCCGAAAATGCGGATCAGGTGAGCCTCTCGGAGAATGGTATTGAGAATGTTCTCGATCTTGTGAACATGCCGGTGCCCGATGTCTACAGTGCTGAGCTGTCTGAGTTCGTCTTCGCCGCAGGCGTTGCGCTTATGGAGCGTGATCGACCGGAAATCATGTATCTCTCGACGACGGATTACATTCAACATAAGCATGCGCCGGGAAGTGACGGGGCGAATTCTTTCTACGCAATGATGGATGGCTACTGGGCGAAGCTCGATGCGATGGGCTGCGTTATCGTCTTGACCGCCGATCACGGGATGAACGCAAAGCACGATCCGGCGACGGGGGAGCCCAATGTCGTCTACCTGCAGTCGTTGTTGGATGAATGGGTTGGCCAGGAGAAAACCCGCGTTATCTTGCCGATTACCGATCCCTATGTGGTGCATCACGGCGCTCTCGGTTCCTACGCGACGATTTATTTACGTGGCGCCGACGGTGCGGACGTGGCGAAGCGTCTCGCGGGGGTCGACGGCGTGCTCGAAGTCCACACCAATGCTGAAGCCTGCGCGCGATTTGAATTGCCGTCCGATCGGGTCGGCGATTTGGTCATCATCGGTGAGCGGGATGTTAGCCTCGGGACCAGCGTGGAACGTCACGATCTAACCGGCCTGACAGAGCCGCTCCGCACCCATGGCGGTGTTACTGAGCAAAAGGTGCCGCTGATCATGAACCGGGCCGCGCCCAATTTGTCGGCGGGCGAGGGCACACGCAATTTCGACGCTTTCGATTTGGCGCTCAATCACGCGGCCGCTTCTGCCGGTCGAGTCGCGGCGGAATAAACGCCCCTATTCTTTGATGTAGCCTTTTTGCTTAAGGCGCGCGCGCCAGGTCTGCCGCCCGTCCCGGTCGATTTTGTGGACCCATTTTTGGCCCAGATAGCGAAGATCCGGCTGTCTACGCCAAGCTATGGGATAGGCCTTTCGATCGAATAGCTTCAGGGGTTGGAATACCGGATTTTTCTTACAAGCTAAGGAGGCTTTTGCCGAATCTGGCGGCACAGTGCGGCATAAGACTTATGTCCGCAAATATGACAGAGAAACGAGAGCGGCGGTAATTCTTCGATCTCGTTCTGATCGACGAGCAGGGCGCAGCGTCGCTCCGCGATTATATGTCGAGAAGTCGATCTGGGTGATCGCTGATCACAGCGTTCACGCCCCAACCCCATAAGTTCCTAGCCTTGCGGGCATTGTTCACGGTGTAGCAGACGAGGTGAAGTCCGGTTTCGCGGATTTTTTCCGCTTCTGCCTTACGCAAGTGACCTTGGTTACAGTGAAGAAGGGAGCAACCGAGACGCTTCGTCTGTGCTCGCCAACTGCGCGGCACCCTATCGACGAGGAGAGCCCGTGGAAATCCGGGTGCCTCCACGGCTACGGATTCCAAGGCTTCCGCTGAAAAACTTGATATGATCGGTGCAATTAGGTTTGTCGGCCATTCCGTTGCCAAATAGCGGCCTAAGGCCCAGCCTGTTTCTCCCTCATGACCTTTCGCCGGTTTGATTTCGATATTGGCGCTGAGATCGTAACCGGAGATAGCCTCTGTGGCTTCGTAAATCGTTGGGATGCGTTGTCGGCGAAAGCGTGGATCAAACTTGCAGCCGGCGTCGAGTTTTTTCAATTCTTCGAGTGTCAATTCGGAGACGCTGCCCCTGCCGTCGGTCGTCCGATTAACGGTCTCGTCGTGGATAAGAACGAGATTTCCGTCCCCGCTCAACATGACATCGAATTCCACCCATGTGAGACCGATGAGCGAGGCGGCCCGAAACCCAGCGAGGGTGTTCTCCGGGGCTTGTCCCGCCACGCCGCGGTGACCTATGATTTTTGGCAGGAGTGGTGGTGGAGCGACAGGAAATTCCATGTTTCTTTACATACCCTTAGATGTTAATGATGCCACGTGCAGTCAAACTGCCGACATACACGACGTACGCGCACAATAGAAAAGCCCCTTCGACGCGAGAAACGCGCCATCCCGTAATCATGAGTGGTAGAGCCACAACTGTCACCCCCAGCATGACCCAAACGTCAATACTGCGTATGTCCGCCGCAAAGGTTAGCGGCTCGATCGCGGCCGTCGCACCCAATGTTCCCAATATATTGAAAAGATTGCTGCCAAGCACGTTTCCTATCGCCACGTCTCCGTGTCGACGTAACGCGGCAATGACGGTAGCGAATAATTCAGGTAACGACGTGCCAAGAGCAATCATGGTGAGGCCGATAATCGATTCAGGAATGCCGAACCCCCGGGCGATGCCAGTGGCACCGTCGATCAGTAGGGCGGCCCCGCCGGTCAATCCCACGAGTCCGATGATGACGTAGATCAGGTTAACACTGACCCGAGCAGGTGCTTCGGGCAGGTCTTCGGCCTTTTTTTCATGCAATTCCGTGGCGGCGTCGGGCGCGGCACGGTCGTGTTTGAATGACCAGCCCAAATAGGTCACGAGTGTGACCACCATCGCGATGCCGATCCAGGAACGAATTTCACCGAGAACGGCCAATACGACGCAGAACGTGGTCGCCAGCACCATTGCCATGCCGTCGCGGCGGACGGAACGGGGATCACAGACGAGGGGGAATATCAACGCGCCGACACCTAAAATGAGGAGCGTATTGGCGATATTGCTGCCGACGATGTTGCCGATGGCCAGGTCAGGTTTACCGTCGAGGGCGGCTTGGACGCAGACGACAAGCTCCGGCAAGGACGTGCCAAACCCGACCACGGTCAGCCCAATGACCGCGGGGGAGATATTCAAGTGATGGGCCAATCCGACGGCACCGCGCAGTGTGGCTTCGCCGGCAAACCCGAGAATGACGAGACCCGAAAGGAAGTAGATTATGTCCATACTAGATTCGGTGCTTCGGGTTAACTGCGATTGAAGTTAAGGCGTCTCGTCGTCCTGGTGCGCTAGCGTTATTCGTCTGTCGTCGTAAGCGTTCTTGCGACCGCGTCCTGCCATCCGGCATACCGCGTGCTGCGTTCTTTCTCACCCATACGTGGCTCGAATACCATATCCCTTTCCCAAATTTCGCCAATTTTGGCGGCGTCCGCGTACACGCCTGATTGCAGTCCGGCCAAATACGCTGCGCCGAGAGCTGTCGTTTCAGTGATGACTGGGCGTTCGACTGGGATCGACAAGGTGTCTGCCAGGAATTGCATGGCCCAACCGTTTCGCGTTAGCCCGCCGTCCACGCGCAAAGTTGTCGGTGGTGCGGCACCGTCAGCGGTCATTGCTTCGAACAGGTCACGTGTCTGAAACCCAATGGCTTCGAGGGTCGCACGCGCGATCTCTGCTTTTCCGGCGTTTCGGGTCAGACCGTGGATACTTGCGCGCGCGGTGCTATCCCAATAAGGCGCGCCGAGACCTGTAAACGCCGGCACCAAATAGACGCTGCTTTCCGGATCGGCGGCGGTCGCCAGCGCTTCGGTTTCCGCTACGTCTTGGATGATACCGAGACCATCGCGGAGCCATTGCACGGCCGCCCCGGCAATGAAGATACTGCCCTCCAGCGCGTAATGCGCGGCGCCACCGAAGCGATAGGCAGTTGTGGTGAGAAGTTTGTGCTCGGAGCGTACTGGTGTCTCTCCCGTATTCAGCAGGGCGAAACATCCAGTGCCGTATGTGCTTTTGATCATGCCAGGCGAGAGACATGCTTGTCCGATCGCGGCCGCTTGTTGATCGCCCGCCATCCCGCGTATTGGAATTGGCCCGCCGAACAAGGCACTCTCCGTCTCGCCAAACTCCGCTGCATTGTCCAACACATCGGGCAAGAGGCTGTGGGGGATGTCGAATAACTCGAGCAATTCGTCATCCCAATCTTGGGTATGGATATTGAACAGCATTGTGCGGCTTGCGTTCGTTGCATCGGTCACATGGCTATTGCCCGCCGTCAGACGCCAGACAAGAAAACAGTCGATGGTGCCAAAGGCCAGTTCGCCAGCCTCCGCCTTCGCCCGCGCGCCGTCGACGTGTTCGAGCAGCCACGCAATCTTCGTTGCCGAGAAATAGGGGTCGAGCAGGAGACCGGTTTTCCCCGTGATTTGAGGTTCCAGCCTCTGCCTGCGAAGGCGTTCGCAAAGGTTAGACGTACGTCTGTCTTGCCAGACGATGGCATTGTAAATCGGTTGACCCGTCTTGCGGTCCCACAAGACGGTCGTCTCACGTTGGTTGGTAATTCCAATGCCCGCGATTGACTGTGATGTTAGGTTGGCTTGTTCAAGCGCGACGACGCATGTTGTCAGACAGTCCTGCCAGATCGTCTCTGGGTCGTGCTCGACCCAACCTTGATGTGGATAAATTTGCGGAAACTCGCGCTGAGCCGTCGCGACCACGGCGCCTGCTTTGTCGAAAATCATCGCCCGGCTGCTCGTCGTGCCTTGATCGATGGCGAGAAGATGGTCAGAGGTCATGTTTATGATATGATAACAAAGTCCGATGCCTGCAAGACGACTTCGAAATGTGCAGTCCTCCTCTTTATGACTATCGAACGGATTAAAGGAGATTTGGAAGATGGCGCTGAATCGGGACGAATACGGCTTCGACGCACCGGTCGAATTGGGCCATCCCATTCGCTCAAGCCTGCCGGATGGGCATTCGATGGGGCCGGAAGTCGGGGATAGATTGCCCGATTTTAAATTGCCCGACACCACCGATCGGCAAACTTGGATGAAAGCGAGCTCCATCATAAAGTGGTGAGACCGCCTGCGACAATCCGGCTATGAGCTATATGTATGTTGGCATGATCGGCTATGGTTAACCGGCCAGACTAGGAGAGACTTAGACGATGACATACGTCCGTTACATCGATAAGACGCGGGAATATTACCGCAGTCAGGGCTATGATAAGCCTTATAAATGGGCACATTTCGAAGAAGCGCCATTTACCTCCGTCACAAAACCGCTCGCGAAAAGCCGAATTGCCCTGGTATCGACGGGTGAGGTAGAGGTGCGGGATATCGAGTTGTCTGAAGACGAAAATCAAATGGGAAATGTCGGTGGGGTGTATTCCATTCCATCGAGCACCCCTGAGGATCGATTGTTCAGCGCGTCTCATAGTTACGACAAGCACGCTACGACTCTGGAAGACATCAATGCGTTCTTTCCCGCGGCCCGTCTTCATGAAGCCGTTGAGAGTGGTCGAATTGCGGGCCTGACCGAACGATTTATCGGCGTTTACAATGCCTATAGCCAACGCCGTACGATGGAACGTGACGCGCCCGAAGTGTTGAGGCGCTTGCGCGAAGACGGTGCTGATATCGCGGTCATGGTTCCTGTCTGACCCGTGTGCCACCAGACCGTGAGTCTGGTATCGCGCTACCTGGAAGAAAACGGCGTTCCGACCGTGGTGATGGCGGCGGCCAGAGATATCGTCGAGCATTGCGGTGTCGCCCGCATGCTGCATGTCGATTTCCCATTGGGCAGTCCGTGCGGCGAACCATTTCGGGTGGATCAGCAGAGGGAAGCCCTAGAACTGGCATTTCAACTGCTGGAGACGGCGGACAACCCGCGCACGACGGTGCAGGCACCTTTCAAATGGAGCGAGGGTGAGGAGTGGAAGGATCTGGTCTTTACCGAAGCACGCCCCTGGAAATCAGGCGAAGACGAACAGGATTGGTTACGCAAGAAAGAGCTGTATAAATCGCTGAAGGCCGAAGGTAAGGTCTAGCGGTTACCGTTGCCTGTGCTTGGCTTACGCATGCCTATCGCATACGGCCAATCAAATGAGACGGGGAAATTTAGATTGAAGCGATTCTCCCACTTTGAGTCGCGGCTCCGTTTGTTGCCATGGCCGAAGGTTTGGTTAAGTTGATCGTGTCGGAACGCTCCTAGCTAAAAGAGCATCCGGCCTTGAGGTTGACCCTCGACCCTGACTTTCCGCCTGTCGAATTCTTCGAACAGGGAAACTTCAGCGGCATCGCTGCCGACCATGTTGAGATTTTGCAATACAAACTGGGGATAAGGTTCTATGTCCACCAGGTCGATAGCTGGTCGACATTGGTGCGGCAGACCGAGGCACGGGAGAACGATGTTTGGTCAGCAGTGGCGGAGACGACCGAACGCAAGAAATATATGCTCTTCTCGGCCCCATATATCGAATCGCAGAGAGTGATAATCGTCCGTGACGACATTAAGGACCCGTTGGATATTTCGAAGCTGAAAGGCCTGAAAGCCGCCGTGATCAAGAACTACGCGATCGGCGCGTTTTTACGGTAAGCCCATCCTGGACAAACGTTCGAGGATGTACCGGATGCGATTTCGGGTTTGAAACGGGTTTCCTTTGGATCCTTCGATGCCTTGGCGTGGCAGTGGATACTCGTAGGTAGTGCCGTCCCGGTCGACAATTCGCCGCCGTTCCTTGGTTTCCACATCCATTTCGCTTGCGTCGGGTGCGATACCGCTTTGGCGTTGCAAGATGACGGCAGCCAAAATCAGAATCAAAATGCCGTATCTTGCTTTTAACAGATTGTCATCGACAGCCTGCGCGAGTAACGCTCCGATAATGCCGAAAGGAACCACGAGCGCGGCAAACGGGATCGCAGTGTTAAAATCAATTAATTGACGCCGGTAGTTGCCGAGAGAAGCAGACGTAAAGCCAAAACATTACGTCAATAGAGCTGCGCCAGTCGCAAGCGGAGACATGAACCATTAAATCGTCCAGCCCATATCCTCACGCCCGGCAACGGACGTTCCTCTTTTCAGTCGAATCTAGGCCAGATATAAAAAGCTTTAACAGACCGCATGGATGAGCCGCCCTATGGAAATAGACCAGACTAAATATCGAACAATCTGGCCAGCCCAGGACGGTTGGCGCATCCAAATTATAGACCAGACCCGACTGCCGCACGAGTTCGTAATTCGGGAGCTTGAAACGGTCGAGGCTGTGGCCGAAGCCATCAGAGTGATGCGGGTGCGCGGTGCGCCGCTGATCGGTGCGGCAGCCGCCTACGGCTTGGCGGTGGCAATGCATCAGGATGCCACGACCGAAAACTTGGAGCGGGCCTTGGTTTTGCTCGGATCAACGCGACCGACCGCGGTGAATTTGAATTGGTCACTGGACGATATGCGGTTCCGTCTGTTGCCCCTCGACGAGGGCGAGCGGGAAGCCGCCGCCTACCTTCGTGCGGCAGAGGTTTGTGACGAAGACGTCGAGATCAACAGGCGGATAGGCGCATATGCGCTGCCACTGATAGAACGCATCGCGGCCACGAAAGCGGCAGGTGATCCCGTTAATATATTGACCCACTGCAACGCCGGATGGTTGGCGACGGTGGATTGGGGCACAGCGACGTCAGCAATTTATCAGGCTCATAATGCGGGCATTCCTGTGCACGTCTGGGTCGATGAGACACGACCCCGGAACCAAGGGGCGAGCCTGACGGCTTGGGAACTTGGGCACCACGGGGTGCCGCATACGGTTGTCGTCGACAATGCAGGTGGGCATTTGATGCAGCATGGAAAAGTTGATCTGTGCATCACGGGCACGGATCGCACGACCGCCAGTGGCGATGTTGCCAATAAGATCGGCACATATTTGAAGGCGCTAGCGGCCGATGACAACGGCGTGCCTTTCTATGTGGCTTTGCCGTCGCCGACGATCGATTGGACGCTTGATGACGGGGTAGCGGGCATTCCAATTGAGGAGCGTGACGGCGCGGAGGTTACGGATATGACGGGACTGACCGCGGGTGGGGAAATAGAAACCGTAAAGATTGTGCCGGATGGTTCGTCTGCCGCAAATCCCGCATTCGATGTCACTCCGGCGCGACTCGTTACTGGATTGGTGACTGAACGTGGAATTGCCGACGCCTCTCGGGAGGGTTTGAGAAAATTGTTTCCCGAACGAGCTTAGGGTAATTCAGATAGCAGACGGCCTAAGCCTTTAATTGGTTTTTGCACACCCATCGACTTCATTACCGACCAGAGAACGACCTGATTTGTCGTGATTACGGGCTTCCCAAATCGCTCTTCCCATCCGGCGATATGCCGCATGGTTGGAAAATTTCCGCCGGGGACGACGAGCGCCTCAATTTCCGGGCTGTTGATCTGCTTAAAAGCGGCGAGTGCATGACTTTCGTCCAAAGCGCCGATGGCATAAGCATCAGTCGCGCCGAAGCCCTCCATGGCCACGACCTCAAGCCCGCTATGGGCTTCGTAATAGCTCTTGGCTCGGCCGATGACTTCTTCCGAATAGGGAGAGACGAGAGCAATTTTCTTCGTGCCAAGCGCATTCGCCGCCATGCCGATCGCTTCGGCAGAGGTTGTTGCGGGCACGCTGGCACCCTTTGCGATCAACTTCTTGATACGCGCGTCATAGCCTTCCTCAAACAAACTTGCGGACGTTTGTATCAAGCAAACGACCTCGACCTTGGAATTTCCCAACATTTTAGATTGATAGTCGACATCGGCGTCCAGGCTGGGGGAAAACGGCGTATTGCCCCCCTTACCCAAGCGGGCGACGTGAAACTGCAATGATTCCGGCAACAATCGGGTGAATTCTATTTCAACCGTCGTATTGGTCGACGGGATCAGGACGCCGAAGTGTCGAATCATTGCAATTTCTTTCTTATGAGAGACAAGGACTGAACAAAGAGAAGGCTGTGGCGATAGGCTTTTTCTCAAAAGGGGGCAGATCAAGTCCAACATAATGCAATGTGTTCACACGCCAATGGGGGGCGCCCGCATACGAGCTTGGTGGTGCCCCGTACCATCGAATACTACTGCTACTGAATGGAGTATCAAATTTATGATTATTAAAATTTGATTGTTTAATGATGTGAGTGACCCATCGAAACCGCGATTGGCATATCTCGTTCCGTGCTGCGGTTCGATAAATGAATGCGTCACAATGATTTTACGGTTTCAGCCGATAAAAATTATGAGCCCTCAGCATCTTCGGAAAGATTCAGAAATCAAAAAATTTTGGTAGATGATGAATGTTTGAATTGATTTATTGTGTCCATGCGAGGGGTTAAAGAGATGTTCGCCAACTCGGAAGGGGCGAATATGGTTTCCAAAGAACGTGCGGCATTCGCTGGCGCGGCGGAGAACGAAGCCGCCCGTGTGTCGAAGGAAGCAGAGCGTGTCCGTGACGATCTATCGTCTGCGATTGTCGGAATTTGGCGATTTTTCTACGGGAACCTCGACCGCCTGAATTCAGTGGCGGTCGGAATGAGAAGATAAAGCGTTGGCAATTCTCGGTCTGTGATCATATCAATCGGCGACGGTAATTCACGGGACGGACGGGATGAAAAGTTTGTGGTCCGACGCCGACGCATCGACGTACGTCCGGCGCTATGCGAAACAGGGCGTTAAGGAGGACGTGGCACTTCGGGTCTATACGACACGGTTACTGGGTGGTGACCCGCGCTTGGTCATTCATGGCGGCGGTAATACTTCGGTAAAGACGCAAATGAACGATATTACCGGTCGTGCGCTTGATATCCTATGTGTCAAAGGCAGTGGTTGGGATATGGGCGATATTGAACCGCAAGGATTGCCCGCGGTCCGGCTTGCCCCGCTGCAGGAGCTCGTCTCGCTAGATGCCTTGAGTGATGAAGACATGGTGAACGTGCAGCGCGGAAATCTTCTCGATTCAACCTCACCCAATCCTTCGGTCGAAACATTGTTGCATGCATTTCTGCCGCATAAATTTATTGATCATACTCATTCTAACGCAGTTTTGGCACTTACCGACCAGCCCAACGGTGCCGAAATTTGTCGCGATCTTTATGGCGACCGGGCTGCGCTCGTCCCTTATATCATGCCGGGCTTTGCCCTTGCTAAGAAGGCGCAGGAAGTGCAAGCGCAACACCCGGATTGCGAAGGCCTTATCTTGTTGAAACACGGTGTCTTTAGTTTCGGCGCGAGCGCAAAGGAAGCCTATACGCGCATGATCCGTCTAGTGAGTATGGCGGAGAAGGAAATCGCCAAATCGAAGAGGAAGCCGCTCGCTCAAATCCGTCTTCCGAAGAAATTAATGAGACCGTCGGAAATCGCACCCATCTTGCGTGGATTATGCGCTTTGCACGATGAAAGCGGCGACCTTGAGAAACGTTTCGTGATAACCTTTCGTGCCGATGCGAAGATCAGGAAATATGTTTCCGCACGTGAGTTGGCGCGGTTCAGTCAGGACGGGAACGTAACCCCGGATCACTCGATCCGAATAAAGCCGGTGCCGTTGATCGTACCTGCGCCGAACGCCGCAGATCCAGTCGGGTTCGCTAAAGGTGCGGCGGTGGCAATGGCAGAGTTTCGCGCGCGATATCGTGCGTATTTTAAGACGAACAACGCGAAGTCACCAGTCAAGAAGACCCGGCTCGATGATTCACCGCGTGTCGTTTTGGTCCCGGGTGTTGGATTGTTTGGTATTGGGAGTGATGCTAAGTCGGCCCATGTCGCTGCTGACCTGGCGGAGACGACGGTCGACGTGACGACTGATGCGGAGGCTGTTGGTCGGTTCGAGAGCATTTCGAAGTACGATCAATTTGAAATCGAATATTGGTCGCTGGAGCAAGCGAAGTTGAATAAAGGCACGGAAAAGCCCTTGGCGCGTCAGGTGGCAGTGGTCACCGGCGCGGGCGGGACGATCGGCCGTGCAATCGCGGCCGCGTTCAAGGCGCAAGGCGCCGACGTGGCTCTGCTGGACCGGGATGCAAATGCAGTCTCCGCGGCTGCCGCGGCTGTCGGTGGAATCGCGGTGACGGCGGATGTTACCAATCCTAAATCTGTTGACGCAGCCTTCCGACAAGTGGCCGAAGCTTTCGGCGGCGTCGATATCCTGGTCTCCAATGCGGGTGCGGCTTGGCAGGGGCGTATGGACGAGGTTGACGACAAGGTTTTGCGGGAGAGTTTCGAGCTAAATTTCTTTGCTCATCAGAATGTCGCGAAACGCGCTGTGCAGGTTATGCGCCAGCAAGGTATGGGTGGTGTTATCTTGTTCAACACGTCGAAGCAGGCGGTAAATCCAGGACCAAATTTCGGACCTTATGGTTTACCGAAGGCGGCGACGATGGCGTTGATGCGGCAATACGCCGTCGAATACGGTGACGAGGGTATTCGCTCCAGCGCGGTCAACGCGGACCGGATTAAAAGTGGACTTCTAACTGATTCCATGGTCAAGAGCCGAGCGAAGGCGCGGGGCGTCAGCGAAGCAGCATATATGCGAGGCAACCTGTTGAATCGGGAGGTCACGGCGGAAGACGTGGCACAGGCCTTTGTAAACTTAGCGTTAGCTGAGAAAAGTACGGGCGCGATTATCACCGTCGATGGCGGGAATATCGCAGCGGCGTTGCGTTAGAGCCGCCAGTGCCATTTATACGGAAGGGAAAGTAATGCGTTTGTTGAAATCGATTGCGGCATTGGCGGCCGTGTTAGGAATAGGGATTATGACAGCGACAACGGCGGATGCTGCCGATTTGGAAAATACTATCTATCTCAATCTTAAGGACGGTCGGGTTGTGATTGAATTGCGGCCGGACTTGGCGCCGAACCATGTGGCGCGGATCAAAGAATTGTCCCGTGCGGGATTTTACGATGGTGTCGTTTTCCATCGGGTGATCACGGGTTTCATGGCGCAAACTGGCGATCCGACGGGAACCGGTTCCGGCGGTTCGGATCTACCTGACATTGCCGCTGAGTTTAGCGATGTAAAACATGTCCGGGGAACCGTCTCGATGGCGCGTTCCCGCAGTCCGAACAGTGCCAACAGTCAATTTTTTATCGTTTATGAGGACGCTTCTTGGCTCGATAACCAGTATACTATTTGGGGTCAGGTGACGTCCGGCATGGAATATGTTGATGGTATTAAGCAGGGACATCCTCGGACCGGAAGCGTTGATGTGCCCGATAAAGTCGTCAGCATGAAAGTGGCGGCTGACGTGAAGTAAGCTGGAGCACATCTCAACAGTTTTGCCGAATTTTGCCGGATATGTTAAAGTAATTAAACATGCGCTCTAGAAGGGCATAACCGCTATGGCGATAGATTCTCTTGCCGCCGTAAATGTCGTGGCACCTGGTTTTGACAGTTCGTTGCTTTTGTTGAAGCTACAGCTTCAGAATAAGAGCGCGACGGTGAATATCATCAATGACGCTGTGAAGCATGTGCAAGCCGCTAATGCCGCGACGGACCGCCAGAATCCACAGAAACTGCTCGATATTGTCGTCTAGGCCACGAACCACACACCGCGTGGGGCATCTGATTTTATTGCCAGATTCGGGGCAAACTAGTATTTCCCGACAAGTACCACGCTCATATCAGTCACGGCGGTCTCCCCATTGAAGAAATTTTTGGCATTCGCTCTTAAGGTTGCCGTAACCTCTGGTCTGATTTGGTTGGCGTTACGCGACCAAGATCTCTCGGTCGTCGGTGACCGTTTGTCGGATATTTCACTAGCCAGTATTTTTTACGCCATTGCATTACTTGCTGGACAGAATGTTCTTGCGGCCCGGCGGTGGGTTGTTGTTATGGGCCTATTTGGGCAAACGCTGCCTTATCGCTCGGCATTACGTTTCTATTTCGAAGGCCTGTTCTTCAATCAGGCGTTACCGTCCACAGTGGGGGGGGATGGGTTACGAATGTATCGCGCCGTAAAGGCGGGCTTGCCGGTGGCGGACGGTGTCAATGGTGTCTTGCTGGATCGTATTGCAGGTTTGTTTGCTTTGCTCGCCATTGTGGCGCTGACCCAGCCTTGGCTATATGACCGGGTCGACGATACCGCCGCGCGTCTCGCATTTGCCATTGTGATTGCGGCGGGTCTTGGCGGTGTGCTGATTCTTGCTATGTGCGGGTGCATTCCGGGCGGCTTGATGCGCTGGAGCGCCTTACGGGGATTGGTCGGATTGTCGAATGGCCTCGCCGAATTGTTTCGCAACGGTGCCGCTGCCATGGAAGTTTTCGGGCTTTCGTTAATTGGGCATATTATGATGGTGTCGGCGATCTTTATTCTGACGTTGGACCTGCAGTTAAATGTTTCTTTCCTTGATTGCTTGATTCTCGTGCCGGGTGTGATGTTGCTTGCCGCCGCACCAATATCGATCGCCGGCTGGGGTGTCCGTGAAAGCATTATGATCTCTGCGATGGCGCTGGTTGGTGCGCCGGAAGTGGGCTCGCTCGGCTTATCGTTGGCCTACGGCGTCATCATGATATTGATCGGTTTTATTGGCGGTGTGTTATGGTTGACGAATTCTGATCGCCGGGTCGCCGACATCGAAAACACTTCTGAAGTAGCGGGATCTTCGCTTTCCTCTATCGACCGCCAAAAGACAAGCTTAGGGAAGATTTGAACTGGGCTGGATTTGGGTGCCGGAGCCCTCTCTGGGTTAGCGAGCGCGAAAACGAAGTCGCCTCGATCAAAGCGGCGGTCGCTCAATTTGCCGTATCTGGGAATTTGTCGAGCATCGGTTAGGTTGGTGACACGATCATTTAGGAATAATCCAAGTTCGCTTGCGGTCAGAAACCCATCTCGATTAGCGTCCGCTGTTTCCTTACCATTTAAGGCGCGGGGAATAATTAGCAAAAGGCGCCATTATCGGACCCTGTTTGATCGGCGTCGTCGGATATCAGAAATTGTCGAAGCGGCTGCGTCGTTGCATAAGTGATCGCGGTCGGCGGTAGCGCACGTTTGGACGCGAAGAGGGTTCCAAAGAAACATGAATCGAAAACCGCAAATGCATGTTTTGTCTTGGCAAGGCGCACATAAGCTCCAAGTTTTCGCATTGGTAGGCCTTTAGTTTAAAGGCGGTTTTTTGGTCCGGTCGAGACGCGTCCGCAGGATTAGGTATCCTTCTGTTCCCATTGTATGTCCGCGACCCGCATACCAAACGAACAATCGAACGTCGGGGCCCGCATCCTCAATGACAAAACCGATTCTAACGCGGACTGAAGTTCGACTGTCGTAAGGTTGAGCTTGAGGCTCACGTCAAAGCCTTGTTTTTCATGCGCTGTTGCGACTTGACGTGCGTCTTTATCCGCCATCGAAAGTTTCGGCCAACCGTTTGTGTAATTGTCGATTCCAATGATTAAGGCTTTTGTACCACGGTAGAGTTGAAATTTTTTGATATTCCGGCACCCTAATCGATGCTGGCAGGTAACGGAACGGATAAGCCGCGTTTGATGTCTGACGCGTCGGACTCATGGGCCCAAGCGAGTAAAATAAGTAGCAGTGGAGCGACGTGTCGTCGCATGAACATTTAACAAAAGAGAGATGTAGGAGAAGTGTAGTTCATTAAAAATGAGTGTCGCCCACTATGTTTGCCGTTACCCCCCTAAGAAGGAAATGTGAGCAATCTTTCTCTCACCGATATCTGCCCTGTTGAGATAAGCCTTCCTCACGGAGCAAGATGGGCCAATTCAATAAATATAGGCATATACCTGGGGGCGGGCATGGAGAAGAAACGGGTCAAGCGGATCGTCGAAAAATACATGTTCCCGACGGAGGGGACGTCCTATATGGGCGGTCTCGAAAATCGGCCCGTCATCGCGCGAAGCGAGGGGCGTAAGGTCTGGGATACGGACGGCAAGGAATTTCTTGACTTCCAATCCGGTCAGATGGGAGCGGCGCTCGGCCACCAGCATCCCCGCATGGTAAAGCGCATTCGCGAGACGATGGATACCTTGATGCATTCGACCAACACGATGCTCAATGTGCCGCGTCTGCGCCTACACGAAAAACTCGGCAAGTTATTGCCGTTGCCGCTGGAGAAATCCGTCTTTCTCGTGTCTGGCAGCGATTCGATCGAAGGGTCGATTGATCTGGCGCGTAAGGCGACTGGGGGCCTCGATATTATTGGCCTGCATGCGGGGCTGCATGGCTCCACCAGTTATGTGACCCGCTCGGTGTCCTTCAATTGGGACCGCAAGAAACACACGGCCGTGGCACCCCACACGGGCGCTGTTCTCACCCCGTATTGTTATCGCTGCCCGTTAAATTTGAAGTTCCCGAAATGTGAGTTGCAATGCCTATCGGCGAGCATGGAGCTGGCCGATGCCAACTTCACGGCGCAACCGGCTGGC